>CANKZE010000067.1 GCA_947488545.1 Bacteroidota bacterium | reverse complement strand
GGTTGCAATAGTACAATTATTTATTTTAAATACAAATACATGATTAAGAATATTTTAAAAATATTTATTGCCTCTAATTATCAATGCTTCATGGAGTAAAATATAACCGCTTTTTTCTCTAATCTTTACTATACTATAACATCATTTTTTTTGTAAAATTTAATGTAATCTGTTTTTCATTCCCAATTTAACGCAAAAGAGTTTTTATTTTTAAATATTTTATTCAATTTTCGTACTTTTACAACTAATTTAATTCCAATGAAATCAAAAGCTACTTTAAAACAAATTGCCAAAGAACTTCTAGTTTCTGTTTCTACAGTTTCTAAAGCTTTGAACGATAGTCCTGAAATTAGTACCCAAACTAAAATCAGAATTAAAGAATATGCAAAACTTAAAAATTACAAACCAAATGTTATTGGTATCAATTTGAAAAGTAGAAAAACGAAAACTATTGGAGTAATTATTCCTAATATTCTAAATTCCTTTTTTGCAAAAGTCTTCACCGGAATTGAGAAAGTTGCCGAATCAAAAGGTTACAATGTAATAATGTGTATTTCTAATGAATCTATCGAAAAGGAAATTCACGCATTGGAAATATTAAGTAATGGAACTATTGATGGATTTATATTGTCTATTTCTAAAGAAGCACAAAAGTTAAATGAATACGAGCATTTTAAAGAAATCATTAATGACGGCACTCCAATTGTGATGTTTGACAGAACCTCTGACGAAGTGGATTGCGACAAAGTAATTGTAGACGATTTTGATTCTGCTAGAAATGCAACCCAACATTTAATTGATTTAGGGTGTAAAAAAGTTGCATTATTTTCATCAATTGATAATTTAAGCGTTGGAAAACTAAGATATGAAGGTTATTTAAAAGCGCTTCAAGACAATAACTTTCCAATTGATGAGAACTTAATTATTAGAACAGAATCAGAGGAAGATTCAAAGATTAAAATTCAAAATCTTTTTGAAAAACATAAAATAGATGGAATTTTTGCATTAGATGAAAATGATTCTGTTGCAGCATTAAAATTCGGATTAAAATTTGGATACAAAATACCAGAAAACCTTTCTATAATTGGTTTCGCAGATGGAATTTTGGCCTCCCGACGTTTATCTCCAAGTCTAACAACCGTTAGTCAGCACGGTCCAGAAATTGGAGAAGCAGCAGCAAAACTACTAATTGAAAGATTAGAAAACACCAACTTCGACGAAGATCGCGTTTATAAAACTACGGTCATTAAAACGGAGTTAAGAGATAGAGAATCTACGAAGAAGGCAAAATAATTCCTTTATTCTTGTCGTCTTTCCAAGTGACATAACCCAACATCGCATTAATAAGGTAGAATAAATATTTTATTACATTGGCGACGTTCATTATCATAACACTCTGAACAATCTTCGATAAATTATAAGTCTGCCACATAATCCAATTGTCAGGGTACATTCTACTATTATTAAAAGTTCCTCCAAAACTAATTCCCGCTGGAACCGCAATTGCAAAAAACAAGGCCCAATCAATAGGTTTGTCACTTAAATACTTAAATCCGATGTAATTTAGAACAAGCGATAATGCCATTCCAAAAAATAAATTTCTATAGAAAATACCATCAATGCTATTTAGAATTCTCTTTTCTTTCCAAATTCTAAAAGCAAAATAATTTCCAAAAAATGAAATAGGATAGGTCAAGATTGCCGCAATATTTCCTAACAAGTAATCAATTACACCGCTTAAAGCAGTATTTAATGTTCCAATGAAATTCCCAATGTTATTTTTTTTGGTCACCAAGCGAGTTGAAATCATTGAAAAACCAACATTAATTATTGAAAAAATCACTAGTGGAAAAACATATTCAATTGAATTAATTTGAAAGTTTACTTCAGTTTTGTGATAACCTAAATATATTGATCCAATCAGCACAATTACTAAACCAATTATATCTAAATACTGACTATTGGTAATTGACTTTATGGTTTTTATGGATTTTTCTGAAAGTAAAATCATTCTTTTTTTGAATAATGGGTTTTTATTAATGTGCTGCCAACCAATCGATACCTTCACCAATTTCAACAATTAGCGGAACATTTAAGGTAAATGCATTTTCCATTTCATGCTTTATCATTGGTTTGATTTTCTCTAATTCTGAGTGATGAACATCAAATACTAACTCATCATGAACCTGCAAAAGCATTTTACTTTTCCAATTTTCGCTTGTCAGTTTTTCATGAATATTAATCATCGCAATTTTTATTATATCAGCTGCACTTCCTTGAATGGGAGCATTCACCGCGTTTCTTTCAGCACCACCGCGAACAATGGCGTTTTGTGAATTGATATCTTTTAAATAGCGACGTCTTCCAAGAATTGTTTGCACATAACCGTTTTCTCTTGCAAATTGAATTTGGTTATTTATATAAGATTTCAAACTTGGATAGGTTTGATAATAAGCTTCGATCAATGCCGCACTTTCCGCTCTGGAAAGGGAAGTTTGGTTACTCAAACCGAAGGCAGAAACGCCATAAATAATTCCAAAATTTACCGTTTTAGCATGGCTTCTTTGTTCGCGAGTCACTTCTTCCAGCGGAATATTAAATACTTTAGATGCAGTTGCTTTATGAATATCTTCGTTTTTTTGAAAAGATTGAATCATATTTTCTTCACCGCTTAAAGCCGCTATAATACGAAGTTCTATTTGAGAATAATCGGCAGAAACCAAGGTAAAATTTTCATCGCGAGCTACAAATGCTTTTCGAATTTGACGGCCTCTTTCAGTTCGAATCGGGATATTCTGCAAATTCGGATTATTGGAACTTAACCTTCCAGTAGCAGCAACAGTTTGCATGTAATCGGTGTGAATTCTACTGGTAGTCGAATCAACTTGGTTTGGTAAAGCATCAACATAGGTGTTTTGTAATTTTACTAATTGTCGCCAATCCAAAATTGCTTTTACAATTTCATGCTCCTTAACCAAGTAATTTAAAATTTCTTCGCCAGTTGCATATTGCCCAGTTTTTGTCTTTTTTTGTTTTGCTCCGCCAATTTTTAATTTGTCAAATAAAATGTCTCCTAATTGTTTTGGGGAAGCCAAATTGAACTTTTCACCTGCAATTTCATAAATGGTAGTTTCCAGTTTTTGGATATCATTGCCTAAATCGTGAGATAGTGATTTTAAGAAATCTACATCTACTCGAATTCCTTCTTTCTCCATTGCTGCCAATACTTTCACCAATGGAATTTCAATTTCATCAAAGAGTTTTTTGGTCCCCGTATTATCTAATTGTAAGGTAAAATTTTCTTTTAATTGAAAAGTTACATCGGCATCTTCAGCAGCATATTCTTTTATGTCTTCCAACGGAACATCTCTCATTGAAAGCTGATTTTTCCCTTTCTTACCAATTAAATCTTCAATTGATTTTGGAGAATATTTTAAATAAGTCTCAGATAAAATATCCATATTATGACGCATATCAGGATTAATTAGATAATGTGCAATCATCGTATCAAACAATTTGCCTTTAACTTGAATTGAATAATTGGAAAGCACTTTTAAATCGTATTTTAAGTTTTGTCCGATTTTTTCAATCGCTTCATTCTCAAAAAACGGTCTGAATTTCTCAATTAAAGCAGTTGCCTCCTCTTTGTTTTCTGGAAAGGGAACATAAAAACCTTTGCCTTTTTCATAGGAAAATGCAATTCCTACTAATTCGGCGTGTAATGCATCTATGTTTGTAGTTTCGGTATCAAAACATACAGAAGTTTGATTTTGTAAATTTTGCAACAGCAATTTCACTGCCAAATCTCCTTGAATTGTTTGATAAAAATGTTCGGTATTTTCTAAAGAATTGTAATATTGATGGCGCGTTTCATCGGAAGTTTCATCGTGATTTGTGCTTCCAAAAAGGTCAAATTGATCGTCGTTTTTAGTCCCGAGAGTCTTCGGGAGTGGTTTTTTATATAATTTGGCTTCATCCACTGGACCAATTTGCGCTGGTGCTCCTCCTTTTTTAAATATGGCGTCAAATTGTTCTGCCATTCTTCTGAATTCTAATTCATTGAATAACGCATCTGTTTTTGCAACATCAGGAGTGGATAATTCATAGTCATTTTCATCAAAAACGACTGGGCAATCTAAAAGTATAGTTGCTAATTTTTTTGATAATATTCCTTTCTCTTTATTGGCTTCAATATTGTCTTTCATTTTCCCTGAAAGCTTATCGGTATTGGCCAATAAATTTTCCATTGTACCAAATTCTTTCAAAAATTTCTTCGCGGTTACTTCTCCAACTCCAGGAAGTCCAGGAATATTATCGGCAGTATCTCCCATCATTCCCAAGAAATCAATTACTTGTTCTGGTCTTTCAATTTCAAATTTTTCAAGTACTTCAGGAATTCCCCATATTTCGATTCCATTTCCCATTCTTGCGGGTTTGTACATAAAAATATTCTCTGATACCAATTGGGCAAAATCTTTATCTGGGGTAACCATAAAAACTTTAAAATTTTGTTTTTCGGCCTGTTTTGCAATGGTACCAATTAAATCGTCAGCTTCAAATCCTTTTACTTCAATAATAGGAATGTGCATCGACTTCAATAATTCTTGTATATATGGAACAGCAATTTTAATAGCATCGGGAGTTGCATCACGATTGGCCTTGTATTCCGGAAAAATATCATTTCGTAAATCACTTCCTCCTTTATCAAATGCAACAGCTAAATGATCTGGTTTTTCCCTTTTGATGACATCCATTAATGAATTCATAAAACCCATAATCGCAGAAGTATCAAGTCCTTTTGAATTGATTCTTGGGTTTTTAATAAAGGCATAATATCCTCTGAAAATTAAAGCATAAGCATCTAATAGAAACAATCGTTTTTGAGCTGACATATATTGTAAGGTGTATTTTAATGTGTAAAAATAATCAATCGAAATTTAAAGAATACAATTCAAGTTAATTTTTATTTAATAGAAGTTACATTTGTATAATTTATTCGTTATTTTGTATAAAATTTTTTTGAATGGCTTTCCGCATCATCCTCCTTTGTCTTATTTTATTTATTATTGAACTTTATGCTTTTCAAGCTCTGAAAACTATTACAAAAGTTGGATGGATTAAAACAATATATCTCATAATTTCTATTTCAGTTATTGTATTTATTGGATATCAATTCACAAAATTTGATAGAAGTGTGGGTCAAACCAAAATGACAATGATCACTTTTGGATTTCTATTGTTGGTTTTAATCCCGAAATTTCTGTTGTCTATAATATTATTTTTTGAAGACATTTACCGATTATTTGTTGGTACTTCGAATTATTTTTCAAATTACAGTAAGGACGCCACTTTTTTCCCTCAAAGAAGAAAATTTGTAAGCCAAATCGCTTTAGGATTGGCAGCAATTCCATTTGCATCCTTAATTTACGGAATGACGTTTGGAAAATACAATTACAAAGTCATTAAGCAACGAGTGTTTTTTCCTGATTTACCAGATGCATTTGACGGATTTACTATTACTCAAATTTCAGATATTCACAGTGGTAGTTTTGACAATCCCGATAAAATAAATTACGCAATTGATTTAATTAACGAGCAAAATTCGGATATGATTTTGTTTACAGGAGACATTGTGAATACTCACGCTAAAGAAATGCACCCTTGGATAGAGTCATTTAATAGAATTAGAAAACATAAATATGGCAAATTTTCAGTACTTGGAAATCATGATTATGGTGAATATGTAACTTGGCCATCACAAAAAGCTAAAGATGAAAATTTTGAGGCAATTAAAAACCTTTATGGTGAAATAGATTTTAAGTTGCTGCTAAACGAAAATACTTTTATTGAAAAAGGTGAGGATAAAATTGCAATAGTTGGAGTTGAAAATTGGGGTAATAATTTCAAAAAAGCAGGAGATATTAATAAGGCTTCCGCCAATTTGACTCAGGATGATTTCAAAATATTAATGTCTCACGATCCTTCGCATTGGGAATATGAAGTTAAAAATCACGAGAAAAATTTCCACTTAACATTATCGGGACACACGCACGGAATGCAATTTGGAATTGAAATCCCAGGGTATTTCAAATGGAGTTTGGCTCAATATGTGTATAAACAATGGGCAGGATTATACGAAAATAAAGGAAGATACGTTTATGTGAATAGAGGATTTGGCTTTCATGCCTATCCTGGACGCGTTGGAATTATGCCAGAAATTACTGTTATAGAACTAAAAAAAGGAAAATATACAGTGTAATTTGTTAAATTCCTTATATTTGTACCGTATAATCTCTATTTAGAAGTCTAAATTATATTAAATTTTTTGGTTTTATGTCAAAATTTGGAGAACTTATAAATACTCAATTACCAGTGTTAATTGATTTTTACACAGAATGGAACGAGCCTTCAGTTTCTATGCATCCTGTTATCAGAGATGTGGCCGCAGCCCTTGGTGACAAAGCGAAAGTGATAAAAATCGATGTTGATAAAAATCAAGAATTAGCCGATGCTTTACGAATTAAAGGACTTCCTACTTTAATGATTTACAAACAAGGTCAGATGGTTTGGAGACAATCTGGTGAGCTTGATGCTAATACAATTATTAGCTTGGTTCAAGACCAAATTTAAGATCAAAAAAAAGCAATTTCCGTACATTTATTATACTAAAATGAAAAATATCACCCTATTTTTCAATAAAGTGATATTTTTTTTACTTTTTTTTATTCATTATCCCTGTCAAAAAGTTTGAACATTTGATTGTACATGTTGAATACTTTTCTATTCTCATTATAGAATTCAATATCTTTACTGTCTTTCATTACTTCCAATAGACTTCTGTATCTTTCTATATTGGTAACAACCTCCATAGCCACAGTTCCTAATTCTGAAGGTTTGTAGTTGCTGAAATATTTTAATTGCTCTTGGTATTTTTTCGAAAGTTCCGTTAATAATTTTCTGGCTTTTTCCTTTTTGCCAATAGCATAATAACCGCTAGCAAATGGCTCAACCATAGTATAATAATCGTAATATCTGATAGGCATTTTTTTCATTCCCAAGTCAATGATTTCTTCTGCTTTCTCAAATTTCTTTTCGTTAATCAATTGCTCCATTAATCTCGACATATTGGTTCTGTAAGAAATACTATTTCTTCTAGTTTCATTGTCATGATAAATATTTGGACTATCTCCATTACCCCAATCCCATTTTTTTACTAAATTATACATCACATCAGAATCAATACATCCCATATCATGTTGGCTTGCATCCTTTGAAATTGGTGTTTTAATTGGGACTAATTTATAAAGCATTCCATTCAATTGAAGGAAATCTTTCATCCACAGGTAATCATCATCGCCGAAACTACCAGGAGAAAAATAAATTGGTCTTTTCCAATTATTATTAGCCAAAATATCCAACATCATTATTCGGTTTTTATAGATTGCTCTACCTTTAATATCGATATCTATATAAGGAACAATAGAATCATAGAATTTTGGGTTCACTACTTTATTATTAATGATATTATTTTTATCAATTAACAATCGTATTTTATTGGTTGGATAAAAATGCACCTTTTGCCCGTTTGGCATATCGACAAATGTTTTAGGATCATCACTTTTAGAAAATTCCATAAAATTTTTAATGTCCCAACGAGTATCAGTCAATTGGTTATAAACTATATAATCTAATTTATCTCCTACATACTGATCGTGTGTAAATGAAATTGGCAAACCATCCGATTTATAGGTTTTACTTTTCATTTGATCAATATACCAATCGGTCATAAACAAGCTCGTGTTGACTATTTTTACGTCAGTTCTAATATTCTCAATTTCTTGTGCGTACCAAAGTGGGAAAGTATCGTTATCGCCAATGGTAAATAAAATTGCATTTTTATCACAAGAATTCAAATAGTTTTTTGCCAAAGCAATAGCAGTAAATTTTCCAGAACGATCATGATCATCCCAGTTTTGAGAAGCCATTAATAACGGTGCACCTAGAATTGTAGTTGCTAATACAATTGGTCCAGCAAATTTTGGTTGTAGGTAATTTTTAAGAATATCATAAATGGCATAAACTCCTATTCCAATCCAAATGGCAAAAACATAAAATGAACCTACTAATGCATAATCTCTTTCACGAGGTTCAAAAGGTCTTTCATTTAAATAGACTTTTAGCGCCAATCCGGTGAAAAGGAACAATACTAAAAGCACATAAAAACTCTTTTGATTTTTATAGGCATGGTATAACAATCCGATTAATCCAAGTAAAAATGGAATGAAATAATACACATTTCTACCTTTATTATTTAAAGTATCTGATGGCAAATCATATTGTGGCCCAAGATGAAATTCATCAATAAAGTCAATTCCACTCAACCAATTTCCGTCAACCAAATCATAATTCCCTTGTTTGTCATTTTGACGACCAGTATAATTCCACATTAAATACCTCCAATACATGTATCCAAATTGGTATTCAAACATGAATTTAAAATTGTCAGCGGTTGTCGGTTTTTCAATTATAAGATAATCGCCATACGTCTTTAAAAAAGTAACATAATCTCCGTTATCTAATTTTTTTGCAGCATAAGCGGCTCTAAACTCATTAACAGTTTTCTCAACTTCGTCTCTTAATTGGGCACTTGCTTTTGCTAAATCTTCTTCAGAAAGTTGGTTTATATCAATTCCATATTGTCCTAAATCTTCTTCGTAGGCATAATTTGGATTCATTTTGAATTCTGGTGGATGCGTGAAATCCATGTAATTTTCTACGTGTTCTGTGCTCCATAAACGTGGTAAATACGCTTTCTGATTGTCGTCACTGTTTTGTTCCGCATTTTTAAAATTATTGGTAATAATATATTTACCTGTTTTATAATCTCTTTCGTAGTTAGGCGCTTTATCTAAATAAGGAGTTTCTTTGTCTAATCCTGCAAAGGTATCTGTGTACTGAGGACCGTAAAACAATGGATTATTGCCATATTGTTCTCTATTATAATAAGCCAAAACTTCTGCCGCATCCGATGGTTTATTTTCATTAATTACGGTATTTGCATTAGCACGAATTGGCAACATCATCCATGTTGAAAATCCAATTAAAATGAATAGTACACATAAAATCAAAGTATTCATTTGGACATACCCTTTTGATTTTGTGTATTTAATTCCAAAATAAAACAATCCTATCAATAATAATGTCACGAAAATAGTACCAGAATCAAAAGGCAATCCAAGGCTATTCACCATAAATATTTCTGCTTTACCAAAAAATGCCATGGTTAAAGGCAACAATAATTTGAATATAAATAATAAAACTGCTACTACAACTACATTTGCAATAATGAAATTTTTAAAAGTTACTGTTTTATAATTTTTAAAAAAATACAAGAAACCAATAGCAGGAATAGTTAATAACGCCATAAAGTGAACTCCAAATGAAAGACCAACAATCAATGAAATTAATAGCAACCACCTGTTTCCGCGAGGGCTATTCATGTCTTGTTCCCAGCGCAATCCAAGCCAAAATAACAAAGCGATAAATAAGGTAGCCATGGCATAAACTTCAGCTTCCACAGCATTGTACCAAAAGCTATCTGAAAAGGTGAACGCTAGGGAACCAATGAAAGAACTTCCTAAAATTACAATAGCGTTATTTTTTGAAATTGGCTCATTTGAACCTTCATAATCATTTGAAAAAGCAACGGAGTTAACTATTTTTCTAATTAATAGTGATGATGACCAAAAAAGGAATAAAATGGTAAATGCGCTTGAAAAAACCGACATCATATTTACCATTAAAGCGATGTGTTTTGCATCGGTAGCAAACATTGCGAAAAAGGCTCCAATCATTTGAAATAATGGCGCTCCGGGTGGGTGACCTACTTCAAGTTTAGCCGCTGTGGCAATGTATTCTCCGCAGTCCCAAAAACTCATGGTTGGTTCAACGGTAAGTGTATAAGTGGTTAATGCTATTGCAAATGTGATCCAACCTAAAATGGTATTCCATTTATTAAAATTGAAGTTTGTCATATATATAGTATGAATTTTACTTTTTTTTGATGTACAAAGAAAATGTTTTTTTGCTTAAAGAAATGCTAAAAATTTATTTTTAATTATTTTTAGTTAAAAAATTTGTGAAACTTAAAATTTCGTTTAATTTTGCACTCGCTTTAAAGCAACGGAATTGGTCTATGGTGTAATGGTAACACAACTGT
>CANKZE010000066.1 GCA_947488545.1 Bacteroidota bacterium | reverse complement strand
TCCCGCAATAATAAAAGAACCTTTGTCTTTAACAATTGGACCTTCAAGTAATAATCGGCTAGAAATTAAACCAATTCCTCCATTTCCGTGAAAACTTTTTGAATTACCATCTTTTTGATAAACATCCAATACAGAACTTGCTCTTCCTCCAAATCGGGATGGGATTCCACCTTTGTATAATTTTAAATCTTTAATCGCGTCGGGATTGAAAACAGAGAAAAATCCAAAAACGTGGGAGGAATTAAAAATCGTAGCTTCGTCTAAAAGTATCAAATTTTGATCAGCGCCACCGCCACGAACATTGAAACCTGAAGCGCCTTCACCAGCATTGGTAACCCCTGGAAGTAAAAGTAACGATTTAAGTACATCGACTTCACCTAAAACAACTGGCATTTTTTTAATGGTTGCAATAGAAAGTTTATTTACACTCATCTCCGCTTTCTGAGTGTTGGTAGTTTTCTTTTCGGTAATTATTACTTCTTGAAGTTCTTCACTATTTTCAGAAATAGAAATAGTAAGTTTTGTGTTTTTGTTTAAATCTAGATTGATTTCTTTGGTTTGAAAACCAATAGAGCTAATTTCGATTTTATAATTCCCTTTTGGAATGGTAATCGAGTAAAAACCATATTCATTTGTTGTGGTATAAGCTGGAATTGACTTAATTACAATATTTGCGCCAATGACAGTTTCATTACTATTGGATGCTGTAATTGTTCCGCTTAAAGTGACTTTTTCTTGAGAAAAACCCGTTGCTATTATCGTCAATAACAATAATAGAACTGAAATTATTTTATTTATTTTCATCGTATAAATTAAAGGTGCAAAATTGATAAAAAATATATTGATTCCCAAGCACTTCGCTGTTAATCTACAGTTAAATTACAATTTGCTTTTTTATAAAAAAAGCTGTCAAATTCTGACAGCTTTTAAATGTAAATTGAAATTAGATTATTATATGGTATCTAATATTGAATTGAATGTTGCACTTGGGCGCATTGCTTGACTCGTTAATGTAGGATTTGGTTGGTAGTACCCACCAATATTTTGAGCTTTTCCTTGAGCGCCTAATAATTCAGAATTAATTTTATTTTCATTGGCAATAAGCTCAGTTGCAATAGGAGCGAACTTACTTTTTAATTCGGTATCTTTAGTTTGATTTGCAAGCGCTTCAGCCCAATACATAGCTAAATAAAAGTGAGAACCTCTATTGTCTATTTGACCCACTTTTCTCGCAGGAGATTTATTATTTTTTAGGAATTTATCACAAGCAACATCCAAAGTTTCCGATAAAACAATCGCTTTTGAATTGTTTAATGTTTGACCTAAATGTTCTAATGAAGCTCCTAATGCCAAGAATTCACCAAGAGAATCCCAACGTAAATAGCCTTCTTCAACAAATTGATCTACGTGTTTTGGAGCAGATCCACCCGCACCGGTTTCAAACAATCCACCGCCATTCATCAACGGAACGATAGATAACATTTTTGCAGACGTTCCTAATTCTAAAATTGGGAATAAATCGGTTAAATAATCTCTCAACACGTTTCCGGTTACAGAAATAGTATCCAAACCTTTTTTCAAACGGTCTAAAGTATAATGAGTTGCTGCAACTGGGTTTAATATTTGAATATCCAATCCATTTGTGTCAAAATCTTTCAAATAAGCAGTCACTTTTTTGATTAATTCTCTATCGTGCGCTCTGTTTTCATCTAGCCAAAATACAGCGGGAGTATCAGATAAACGAGCTCTATTTACAGCTAATTTTACCCAGTCTAGAATAGGAGCATCTTTTACTTGACACATTCTGAAAATATCATTTTGCTCCACATTTTGTTCCATTAAAATGGTTCCTTTAGTGTCAACAACACGTACTAAACCATTTCCTGTCATTTGAAAAGTTTTGTCATGCGAACCATATTCCTCAGCTTTTTGTGCCATTAACCCAACGTTTGGAACACTTCCCATTGTGGTAGGGTCGAATGCACCATTCTTTTTACAGAAATCGATTGTTGCAACATATAAACCTGCGTAACAACGATCTGGAATTAAAGCGATGGTGTCTTTTTGTTTTCCTTCTTTATCATACATTTGACCAGAAGTACGAATCATTGCTGGCATTGAAGCATCTACAATTACATCAGAAGGGACTTGAAGATTGGTAATCCCTTTGTCAGAATTTACCATTGCTAAAGCGGCACTATTTTCAATCGCTTGATCAATCGCTGCTATAACTTCATTTTCTAATGGATTTCCAGCTATTTTGGAATAAACATCACCCAATCCATTTCTAGTATCAACGCCTAAATCACTGAAAAGGGTTTTGTATTTTTCGAATAAATCTTTGAAATAAACTTCTACAACTGCACCAAAAATAATTGGATCAGAAACTTTCATCATAGTCGCTTTCAAGTGAAGAGAAAGCAAAAGGTTTTGCTCTTTAGCTTCTTGAATTGTTTTAGCAACAAATACTTTAAGAGCATTTAAGTTCATTACTGAAGTATCAATAATTTCTCCCGATTTTAGTGGAGTACTCGCTTTTAAGACAGTCACATTTCCATTTTGATCTACAAATTCAATTTTCACATCTGTAGCATCAGAAACGGTAACAGATTTTTCACTTCCGTAAAAATCGCCGCTTTCCATTGAGGCTACTTTAGTTTTTGAATCTGCGGTCCAAGCACCCATAGAATGCGGATTTGCTTTAGCATAATTTTTAACTGATTTTGGAGCTCTTCTGTCAGAATTTCCTTCACGCAATACTGGGTTAACTGCCGAGCCTAAAACTTTAGAATATTTTGCTTTGATTTCTTTTTCAGCATCATTTTGAGGATCTTCAGGGTAATTTGGTAATGCATAACCATGAGATTGTAACTCGGCAATAGCTGTTTTCAATTGAGGAACAGAGGCAGAAACGTTTGGCAATTTTATAATATTGGCTTCAGGTGTAGTGGCTAATTTTCCAAGTTCCCCTAAAGCATCGCCCGTTTTTTGATCGTCTTTCAAAAATTCAGGAAAGTTTGAAAGGATTCTGCCAGCAAGAGAAATATCTCTAGTTTCTATTTCAATATTAGATGTAGAAGTAAATGCTTGAACAATAGGTAAAAAAGAATAAGTAGCTAATAAAGGAGCTTCATCAGTAAGTGTGTAAAAAATTTTAGATTTTGCTGACATTATAATAAAAATTGTTTTAGTAATATTTTTGGATTACAAATGTAATAAAAACGATTTCGTTATCTATATATATAATTGTTAATATATTGAATTATATTCAAAAAAAAACCCGAATCGAATTGAAACGGGTTTTTAATATGATAAGACAAATGATTATCTTCTTTTATCTTTAATTTTTGCTTTTTTACCAGTAAGTTCTCTGAAGTAAAAGATACGAGCTCTACGAACAGAACCTTTTTTGTTAATTTCAACTTTTTGTAAAGCAGGTAAGTTAACTGGGAAAATACGTTCTACACCAATTGAACCTGACATTTTACGAATTGTAAAAGTTTCAGTATTTCCTGATCCTCTTCTTTGAATAACAACTCCTTTAAAAAACTGAGTTCTTGTTTTTTCACCCTCTTTAATTTCGTAGTAAACTGTGATTGTATCTCCAGCTCCGAATTCAGGGAATTCTTTTTTTGTTCCGAATTCGTCTTTAACGAATTTCAATAAATCTGCCATGATAATTTTTTTAATTATGGTTTTAAATCTGAGCAACATTCACGGATTTCGCCAGAGGTTGGTCAAATGTGGGTGCAAATGTAAATAATTATTTTGAATTATAAATTATAAATTATGAATTATTTGACTCGTTGTAATTTTCATTTAAAATTCAACATTTAAAATATTTTTTATTCTTCCAGCAAATCAGGTCTTCTATTTTTGGTGTGTTCGTAGGCTTTTTCTTCTTGCCATTTTTCAATTTTAGCAAAGTTGCCACTGGTTAAAACTTCAGGAACTTTCCATCCTTTATAATCGGCAGGGCGAGTGTAGATTGGCCCAGACAATAATCCGTCCTGAAAACTATCAGTTAATGCGGAGGTTTCATCACTCAATACTCCAGGAATCAATCGGATCAAAGCATCTGATAAAACTAACGCCCCTAATTCTCCGCCAGACAATACATAATCTCCAATCGAAATTTCTTTTGTAATAAAGTGATCACGAACACGCTGGTCAACTCCTTTATAATGTCCGCATAGAATAATAATATTTTCATACATCGACATGGTATTGGCCATTTTTTGGTTCAAAGTTTCACCGTCAGGAGACATATATATGATCTCATCATAATTTCTTTGACTTTTTAAATGAGAAATACAGTCGTCAATAGGCTGGACCGTCATTACCATTCCTGCGCCACCACCAAAGGGATAATCGTCCACAGATTTTTGTTTATTGGTGGTATAATCACGCAAATTATGGAAGTGAACTTCAACAAGACCTTTGTCTATAGCGCGTTTCATTATTGATGCCTCAAATGGGCTTCTTAATAAATCAGGTAATATGGTGATAATATCTATTCGCATGAGTAGGCAAAGGTTTAAAGGAACAAAGGTACAATGTTTTTATAGGAATTGTAATCGTCGATTATTTATTTGAACAAAATTATACAAATCCATTTTATAGTCAATATTTTTCTATTACTTTTATACCTCAATATAAAAAATCAATTAATATGAAAATAGGTAAAATAATTATTGCTACTGGTGCTTTGTTTTTATTTGTGTTTACAGCGCATTCACAAACTGGTGGTGAACAAAACAATAATAGTATTATGAAAAATCCTTTATTGCAAAAAAGTGTTTTGCAGTACCAAGCTCCTCAATTTGATTTGATAAAAGACGAGCATTTTAAACCAGCATTTGAATATGGATTGAAAGTTCATGATAAAGAAATTGATGCTATTACAAATAATGATGCTCAACCAACCTTTCAGAATACTGTTTTGGCATTGGAAATTAGTGGTGTTGATTTATATAGAGCAGTTGGGATTTTCTCTAATTTAACAGGATCTAACACTAATCCTACTTTACAAGCAATTGATGAGGAATATGCGCCAATTTTTTCTGCTCACAATGACAAAATTTACTTAAATAGTAAATTGTACCAAAGAATTAAATCCATCGATATAAATTCATTAGAAGGAGAAGATAAAAAACTTACAGAATATTATTTACAACAATTCGAATTAGCTGGTGCCAATTTATCTCCTGAAAATAAAGAGAAGATGAAAAAAATCAATAGTGAATTGGCAGTTCTTGGAACCTCTTTTGGGAATAAATTATTGATAGCTAGAAAAAAGGGAGCGGTGCTTTTTGATAAAGAATCCGATTTAGATGGTTTAAGTGCTGACGAACTTGCAGCTGCCAAAAACAGAGCAAATGAAGCAGGGCATAAAGGGAAATTCTTAATTGGTTTATTAAACACAACCCAACAGCCTTTATTACCAAGTCTTAAAAACAGAGCTACTAGAGAAAAAATATTCAAGTCTTCATGGACTAGAGCAGAGAAAAATGACGATGGAGATACTAGAGCTATTTTATTAAAAATGGCAAAATTACGTTTGCAAAAAGCAAATTTAATGGGTAAGAAAAGCTATGCAGAGTGGCGTTTACAAGACCAAATGGCAAAAACACCTGCTAATGCTATGAATTTATTAGCGCAAATTGCTAAACCTGCTGTTGCTAAAGCAAAAGTGGAAGCAAAAGAAATTCAAGAATTAATTGATTCTCAAAAAGGAGGTTTCAAATTACAGCCTTGGGATTGGAATTTTTATTCAGAACAAGTTCGTAAAGCAAAATACGATTTGGATGAAAGTCAAATCAAACCTTACTTTGAGTTAACAACCGTACTTGAAAAAGGAGTGTTTTTTGCTGCAAAGCAAATGTTTGGAATCACTTTTAAGGAACGTAAAGATTTACCTGTTTACAATCCTGATGTAGTAGCCTATGAAGTATTTGATAATGATGGAAATTCAATGGCAATTTACTATTTAGATTTCTATACTAGAGACAACAAAAATGGTGGAGCATGGATGAATAATTTTGTAAATCAATCCCATTATTTAGACCAAAAGCCCGTAATTGTTAACGTTTATAATTTTGCTAAACCTGCAGATGGAAAGCCATCATTAATTAGTTTTGATGATGTTACCACGATGTTTCACGAGTTTGGACACACGTTGCACGGATTATTTGCCAACCAACAATATGTTACACTTTCAGGAACTTCAGTGCCACGTGATTATGTAGAATTCCCTTCGCAAGTAAATGAGCATGCGGCTTTAGACCCTAAAGTTTTACAAAATTATGCAATTCACTATCAAACGAAAGAGCCAATTCCTCAAGAATTAATTGATAAAATTAAAAAAGCAGACACTTTTAATAAAGGGTACGATGTAACGGAATTATTGGCTGCAGCAACTTTAGATATGGCTTGGCATAGTGTGGAAAAAGAATCAGATTTTAAACCTGCTTTAGAATTTGAAAAACAAGCGTTAGCTAAATATGGTTTATTAGTTAATGAAGTGCCAACAAGGTATCATTCACCTTATTTTGCCCACATTTTCAGCGGAGGTTATTCATCTGGATATTATGCTTATACATGGTCAAAAACACTTGATTACAATGCTTACGATTGGATGAAAGCCAATGGAGGAATGACAAGAGAAAACGGTGAACGTTTAAGAAAATATATTTTATCTGTGGGAAATAGCGTTGACTTAAATCAAGCTTTTAAAGATTTTGTAGGTCACGAAATGAAAGTAGAGCCTTATTTAAAAAATGCGGGATTGTAAATGTATTTGAAATAAAAAAAAGACTGCAATATTTGCAGTCTTTTTTTTATTATATAGTTACTTGAACATATCCTCCATGCCTGGAATCATTGGCATATCGACTTTTGTAACAGCGTCTAATTCAGTTTGGTTTACTTTAGTAGCTTTTTCAAGTGCTTTATTCATTACAACAATTAAATAATCTTCCAATTGGTCTTTGTCTTCCAATAAACTATCTGCAATTTCAACAGATTTTACTTTGCTATTGGCAGTTAAAGTTACTTTTAATTGTCCGTCAGCGCTTTGTTCATCAATTAATACTGTATCTAATCTTTTTTTAGTTTCTTCGATTTTTTGTTGGGTAGCTTTCAATTTACCCATCATTCCCATTAAATCCATGATTTATTATTTTTAAATGTGAGGCAAATTTAAAGAAAATAACCTTATAAAAAGTAATAACAAATTTGCTATTATAAATGCTATCTTAATCTCCTTTGTGTTATTTTTGCACCTTTAATATATTATGATAAATACAAATCAATGTCTGAAATAAAACCACCACAAGCAAAGATAATCCCTACCGAATTAGAGAAATTTGATGATATTCGAATCGATAATTATTTTTGGCTAAATGACAGAGAAAACCCTGAAGTTATTCATTATCTGAATAAAGAGAATGAGTATTACCAAGCTATGACCGCCCACACTAATGATTTTCAAAAAGAATTATTTGAAGAAATGAAATCCAGAATTAAGGAAGACGATCAATCGGTACCTTATTTGTACAATGGTTATTATTACATCACTCGATTCGAAACAGGAAGTGATTATCCAATTTATTCAAGAAAAAAAGGAAGCCTTTCGGCAAATGAGGAAATTATGTTCAATTGTAATGAATTGGCAAAAGGGCATAAGTATTTCAAATTAGGTGGCCTAAGCGTTAGTTCTGATAATCAATTTATTGCATTTTCAGTTGATACCGTTGGAAGACGAATTTATTCTGTTCAGATAAAAAATCTTGTTACTGGTGAACTTTTTAACGACAAAATTGAAAATACTACTGGTGATAGTACTTGGGCAAATGATAATTTGACTCTTTTTTACACTCGCCAAGATGAGCAAACATTACGATCCGATAAAGTATTTAAACATAAATTAAATACCGATTCAGCTGAAGATAAATTAGTTTATTTTGAAAAAGACGACACCTTTACAGTAGAAGTAACTAAAGAGAAATCAAAAAAATATATCGTTATCAGTTCTTCGAGCACAATGACGACAGAGTTTCGAACTTTACTGGCCGATCAACCGGATGGAGAATTTAAGGTATTCCAAAAAAGAGTTCGTGGTTTAGAATACGATATTGCTCATTTTGGTGATCATTTTTATGTGTTAACCAATAAAGACGATGCCATCAACTTCAAGTTAATGAAAACTCCAGAATTGGCAACAGCCAAAGAAAACTGGGTAGATTTAATTCCACATCGTGAGGAGGTATTGATTGAAGATATTGATATTTTCAGAGATTTCTTGGTAGTAACTGAACGATTTAACGGATTGAACACCATTCGAATAATGCCCTGGAGTGGAGAAGGAGCCTATTATTTGCCTTTTGAGAGCGAAACTTACACTGCTTATACTTCTACAAATGTTGATTTTGATACTGATATTTTAAGATACGGCTATCAATCAATGGCAACTCCAGCTTCTATAATTGATTTCAATATGAAAACGATGGAAAAGCACATCATGAAGGAGCAAGAAGTTTTAGGAGGTAAATTTGATAAAAATAATTATACCGAAGAACGAGTTTGGGCAACCGCTCAAGATGGAACTAAAGTGCCAATTTCGATGGTTTACCGAAAAGAATTGAAGAAGGATGGAAGCAATCCCTTGTTGCAATATGCTTATGGATCCTACGGTTATTCGATGGATGCAACATTTTCATCTACACGATTGAGTTTGCTGGACCGCGGATTTATATTTGCAATAGCGCACATTAGAGGAGGTGAAGATTTAGGTCGCCAATGGTATGAAGACGGAAAATTACTAAACAAGAAAAATACGTTCACGGATTTTATCGATTGCTCAAATCATTTAATTGCTGAAAAATACACGTCACCGGATCATTTATATGCAGAAGGCGGTTCGGCAGGAGGGTTGTTAATGGGTGCAATTGCTAATATGGCGCCTCAATTGTACAATGGTATAATTGCTCAGGTTCCATTTGTAGATGTGGTTACGACAATGCTTGATGATACGATTCCTTTGACAACAGGCGAATATGATGAGTGGGGAAATCCGAATAATAAAAAATATTATGCTTACATAAAGTCCTATTCTCCGTATGATAACGTAAAATCGCAAGATTATCCGTCAATGTATGTATCAACGGGCTTACATGATTCACAGGTTCAGTATTGGGAACCTGCAAAATGGGTGGCGAAATTACGAGTTTTTAAAACGGATAATAATGCTATCTATCTGGATACCAATATGAATGCTGGTCATGGAGGCGCTTCTGGTCGATTTGAAGCATTAAAAGAATTGGCTAAAGAATTTTCTTTTTTATTAGATTTAGAAAAAATTAGAAAGTAATTAGAAATTTATTGTTAAATTTGCATTAAATGAGGTTATCATAGATTGATTTTTTTAATCTTAATTGACTACTTTTTATGAACGAAAAAATAAATGCCTTCGAAAGCGTGCTAGATTTAATTGGGAATACTCCTTTAATTAAATTAAATAAAGTTACTGAGAACCTAGATGGAAATTTCTACGCTAAAGTAGAAGCTTTCAATCCAGGCCATTCCTCAAAAGATAGAATTGCTCTATATATTATTGAGGAAGCTGAAAGAAAAGGCATTATTTCTCCAGGTGATACAATTATAGAAACTACTTCAGGCAATACCGGTTTTAGTTTGGCTATGGTAAGTATCATTAAAGGTTACCACTGTATTTTAGCAGTAAGTTCAAAATCTTCCCTAGATAAAATTGATATGTTACGAAGCATGGGAGCAAAAGTATATGTTTGCCCTGCTAATGTTTCTGCTGATGATGAAAGATCGTATTATTCTGTTGCAAAACGTTTGCATGAAGAAACTAAAGGATCGGTTTATATCAATCAGTATTTTAACCAATTGAATATTGACGCACATTATAAAACTACTGGACCTGAAATTTGGGAACAAACAAAAGGTAAAATTACCCATTTAGTAGCTTGTAGCGGTACGGGAGGTACCATTTCAGGAATTGCAAAATACTTGAAAGAAAAAAATCCAAATATTAAAATTTTAGGAGTTGACGCTTTTGGATCGGTATTGAAAAAGTACCATGAAACAAGAGAGTTTGACAACGAAGAAATATACCCTTACCGAATTGAAGGTTTAGGGAAAAACTTAATCCCATCGGCAACTGATTTTGATTCTATAGATCATTTTATGAAAGTAACCGATGAGGAAAGTGCTCACGCCACTCGTGAATTAGCAAAAAGAGAAGGATTGTTCGTTGGATATACTTCAGGCGCTGTTCTTCAAGCAATTAGACAATATGCACAAGAAGGAGAATTTGACAAAAACAGTAATGTAATTGCTATTTTCCCAGACCATGGTTCCCGTTACATGAGTAAAGTTTTCAGTGACGATTGGATGAACGAACAAGGTTTCTTTGATAGTGTTAATTTAGAAGAAGCCCAAAAAATAGAGTTTATTAAATAAACTTACTAAATAGTATAAAAAAAACTCCAGAGCAATCTGGAGTTTTTTTTTATAATCTTTTATCTTTTAATCTTTCAATTTTTCAATCATAATAAATCAAAAATCAGCAATCTAAAATCACAAATCTATTCCTCCA
>CANKZE010000065.1 GCA_947488545.1 Bacteroidota bacterium | reverse complement strand
GTTACTGTTACCGTTTGTGTTCTTGTTGAACTATTTCCGCTAGCATCTGTTGCAGTCCAAGTTACTGTAGTAACTCCTACTGGGAATAATCCGCTTGCTGGTGCATTGTTAGTTAACGTTACTGGACTTGTACAGTTATCAGTAGCTGTTGGTGCAGTTAATACAACCACTGCGCTACAGTTAGCTCCTGCAGTAGCAGTCATGGCCACTGGAGTACTAATTACTGGTGCTGTAGTATCGGTTACTGTTACCAATTGTGTTTTAGTTACTGTGTTTCCTGCAGCATCCGTAGCAGTCCATGTTACAACTGTATTTCCGATTGGGAAGATACCTCCTGTTGGAGCGTTGTTAGTTAATGTTACTCCAGTACAGTTGTCAGTAGCTGTTGGTGAAGTCAATACTACCGTAGCAGTACATCCAGCTCCTGCAGTAGCAGTCATTGCAACTGGGGTAGTTAACGTAGGTGCTGTAACATCAATTACAGTTACTATTTGAGTTCTCGTTGAACTGTTTCCACTAGCATCCGTTGCAGTCCATGTTACAGTTGTATTTCCGATTGGGAAGATACCACCTGTTGGTGCATTGTTTGTTAATGTAATGCTGTTCGGTGCAGTACAGTTGTCAGCTACCGCTGGGGCAGTTAAGACAATCGTTGCGGTACAGTTAGCTCCTGCATTGGCAGTAACTGTAGCTGGTGCTGTAATTACTGGTGCAATTGCATCGGTTACTGTTACCGTTTGTGTTCTTGTTGAACTATTTCCGCTAGCATCTGTTGCAGTCCAAGTTACTGTAGTAACTCCTACTGGGAATAATCCGCTTGCTGGTGCATTGTTAGTTAACGTTACTGGACTTGTACAGTTATCAGTAGCTGTTGGTGCAGTTAATACAACCACTGCGCTACAGTTAGCTCCTGCAGTAGCAGTCATTGCCACTGGAGTACTAATTACTGGTGCTGTAGTATCAGTTACTGTTACTGTTGTTGCTGCAGAAACTGCAGAACAACCTGAAGCATTAATCACAGTTACATAATACGATCCTGTAGCCGTAACAGTAATCGTTTGTGTTTGTGCTCCGTTACTCCATAAGTAACTTGCTCCAGAACTTGCTGTTAAAGTAACATTTCCACCAGGGCAGAATGTTGTTGCTCCTCCAGTAGTTATTGTTGCGGCAATTCCTGAATTAACAGTTATTAGGGCACTAGTTGTTGAAGTACAACCACTACCGTTTGTAAAAGTATAATTAATTGTTGCGGTTCCAACTGCAACTCCAGTTACTAAACCTGAAGCGCTAATTGTTGCAATTGTAGTATTACTAGATGACCATGTTCCTCCTGATGTTGCATTTGCAAACTGAGTAGTTAAACCTTGACAAACTGATGTAGAACCAGTAATGCCCGCTACAACTGGTAATGGATTAACCGTTACACTTGTTGCTGTTGCTACTGCAGAACATCCTGAAGCACTAGTTACTGTTACATAGTAAGACCCTGAAGACGTAACTGTAATAGTTTGTGTTTGCGATCCATTACTCCATAAGTAACTTGCCCCTGCACTTGCTGTTAATGTTACATTTCCTCCTGAACAGAAGGTCGTTGCTCCACCTGCTGTAATTGTTGCTGTGATTCCTGAATTAACATTAATATCTGCGCTTTGAGATGAAGTACATCCGTTTCCATTAGTTAAAGTATAAGTAATAGTAGCTGTTCCTGCTGTTACTCCTGTAACTACTCCTGAAGTATTTACAGTTGCTACGGCACTATTACTTGTTGTCCAAGTTCCTCCTGAAGTTGCAGACAATAATTGAGTTGTTGCTCCTGCACATACATTTGTTGCTCCTGTTATAGCAGCTACAACTGGTAATGGATTAACAGTAATTATTGTTTGAACCGTTTGAGTACAACCATTAGCTGTATAAGTATATGATATTGTCGCAGTTCCCGAAGAAACTCCTGTAACAACTCCTGAAGTATTTACAGTTGCAACATTTACATTGTTAGACGCCCAAGTTCCACCAGATTGTGTATTAGACAGTGTAGTTGAAGAACCAATACAGAAAGATGTAGTTCCTGTAGATGCTACTGGAGCAGCTAATGGCGTTAATGTAATTATTGCTGAATCTATAGTAGTACCACAAGCGTTTAATGCTACATAGGATAAAGTAACTGATCCTGTTTCATTTAAACCAGGAGTATAAGTTACAGTAGTATTAGTAACATTTGGAGAAATTACTCCAGTTCCATTAGTAGTCCAATATCCAATTGCAGCATCAGTAGCAGTTACAGTAAATGTAGCTGTACCGTTTGCACAAATAGTTTGATCTGCACCTACATTTACTGCTGGAGCACCTGTTAATACCGTTACAGTTACTGTAAATGGCGTACCTTGACAAGTAATTCCACCATTTGTGAAATTAGGAGTTACAGTATAAACCACTAGTTGAGTTGTACTTGAAGTATTAACTAACGTTTGTGAGATATTTGGATATTGAGTATTTGTATTATTTGATTCACCAGTTACGTCTGGATTTGAAACTGTCCATGAGTACCATGTTCCAGCTGGTAATACATTAGAATTTATTCCTCCATTTATTGGAGTAACTGCAAATGTAGCTCCAGAACATATTGTAGCCGTTTCGTTTGCAACAGTCATTGTAGGATTTACAGTAACTGTTAACGTGAATGGATTTCCTGTACAAGTAACTCCATTATTGGTAATGCTTGGTGTTACTGTATAAACAATATCAATTGGTGCATTAGATGGGTTCGTCAATGTTTGTGAAATTGACGACTGAGCAGCTGCTTGACTACTTTCACCTGTTACAGTACTATTAGAAGCAACAGTCCAAGTATAAGTTGTTCCATTTGGAACTACATCACCTGAAACACCATTTGTTGGAGTTACAGTAAATGTTTCTGTCGTACAAATCGTAGCTGTTTTAACAGCAATTTGCGGTGTTGCATTTACAGTATAACTAAATGATTGTGTTGCGCCTGAGCATCCATTAGCAATTGGGGTAACTACAATATTCCCAATAATTGCATTTGAGGTTGGATTAGCAGCTGTAAAAGAAGCTATACTAAGTACATTTGATCCTGATGCACCTAATCCAATGTTAATATTATCATTTGTCCATGAGTAAGTAGTTCCTGTTACATTAAATGTACTTGCAAAAGTAACCGCAGTAGTTGCTGATCCAGCACAAAGTGTTTGGCTAGAAACCGCATCAACTGTAGGAGTTGGATTTACAGTAATAGTAAATGTTACTGGTAATCCATTACAACCATTTGCAGAAGGCGTAACAACAATTGTTGCTGTTATTGGAGCATTTGTAGTGTTTACTGCTGTAAATGAAGGAATATCAACTGAACCGCTACCAATAGTCCCGCTACCACTAGCTGCTAAGCCAATTGAAGGTGTATCATTAGTCCAAGAATAAGTAGTTCCCGTAACATTAAATGTACTTGCAAAAGTAACCGCTGTAGTAGCAGTTCCATTACAAAGTGCTTCACTTGCAACTGAATCAACAGTTGGTGTTGGATTTACATCAACCACAACATTGTTTGTATCTGAACAGCCATTAGATGTAATCGTGTATACGTAAGTTACGCTTATTGGAGCATTAGTTGTATTCGTAAGAGTTTCACTAATATCACCAGTACCAGTAGCTGCTGCCTCAGTAATTCCTGAAACTAAAACTCTTGACCAAGTCATTACAGTGCTTCCTGTAGCAGCGACTGTAGGGCTTGTAGCTGTATAAGCAAATGTTGTTCCACTACAAATTGCAGCCGGAGTTAAACTACTAGACAATACAGGTGTTGGGTGTACAGTTACTACAACATCAAATGGTGTTCCTACGCATGATCCAGAAGTTGGAGTAACAGAATAAGTTACATCAATTGAAGCATTAGTAGAATTCAATAAAGTTCCTGATGCGAATGAAGAAGCATTTGTATCTGAAGAAGTTCCCGTAATTCCAGTAACTGTTGGCGCTAACCAAGTGTAAGTGGTTCCAGATGGAACAATGTCTGTACTATTTGTTCCTCCTCCATTTGTTGGTGTATGAGTAGTTGCACTTCCTGAACAAACTGCTAAAGGAATTGTAGCTATAGTTGGTTTAGGATTAACTGTAACAGAAACATTAAATGGTGTTCCTGCACATGAACCAGATGTCGGTGTCACTAAATAGGTAACTGTAATTGCTGCATTAGTAGTATTAACTAAAGTTCCTGAATTGAAAGATGAAGCTGCATTTCCAGCTACCATTCCTGTTAATCCATTTGCTGTTGGTGCTGACCAAGTGTAGGTAGTTCCTGTTGGAACTATATCCGTGCTTGAAAGACCACCGCCATTTATAGGTGATAGAGTTGCTTGTGTTCCCGAACAAATAGTTTGAGAAGTATTAGCAACAACTGGCTTAGGATTAACCGTTACTGTAACTGTAAATGGTGTCCCTGAACAATTTGAAGATGGGATTGTTGCCATTCTTGCAGCACGAACTAATCGGCTAACATGTTTAACACCAAATGCATTGTCATAGTATTGCTGAAGTCCATTATTATTAAAAAATTGACCCCATGCATAACCATCATCCTGCGGATTTATCCCTTCAGTTGAACTCCAATAAAAATTATAGGTAAAGTTCCCAATATTTCCTAAGTTCAGTGCATTCCCTGGGCCGATATTTCTATACATTAAATTTAATTCATCCTTTGATGGTAAATACCAATCTGTGTATCCGCCAAGTGTTAAATCATAACATATTTTTGCAGCTATACCAGCTGTATTACAATCAGTAATAATATCGGTTGTATTTTGTAATCCTCCTCCAATTGAAGAATTATTAGCGCCATTAATTCTTGTTCCTAAACAACCCCAAGGAGCAGATTGTTGATTTGATGGAGCTGCGATTAGAATTTTAGTCTGACCTTGTACATAACCAGGGTCCCCGGATTGAAGTATATAAGTTATAATACCACCACCATAAGTAGAACCTATTGCAGGTAATGCAGAACTACTTGTTGGAGTAACTGTATAAGTTACATTTATAGGAGCATTAGTTGAATTTACCAATGTTCCAGATGTAAATGAACTTGCTGCATTTCCTGCTACCATTCCTGTTAATCCAGAAGCTGTTGGCGCAGACCAAGTATAAGTAGTTCCTGTAGGTACAATATCTGTTGAGTTGGTTCCACCTCCATTTGTTGGTGTAATTGCAACTGCATTTTCTGAACAAATTGTTTGAGCTATATTATCAATGACTGGTGTTGGTTTTACAACTACCACCACATTATTAGTAGCTGAACATCCATTTGATGTAATCGTGTATACATAAGTCACATTAATTGCAGCATTGGTAGTATTAGTAAGTGTTTCACTAATATCTCCAGTACCTGTAGCGGCAGCTTCAGAAATTCCTGTAACTGCTGCTCTTGACCAAGTTATAACCGTATTTCCAGCTGCAGCAACAGTTGGGCTTGTAGCAGTATAAGCAAATGTTGCTCCACTACAAATATCAGAAGGAGTTAAAGTACTGTCTAATTTTGGATTAGGATTCACTGTTAGAGTAATAGTAAATGTAGCTCCAACACATCCAGCTGCAGATGTTGGTGTAACTGTGTAAGTTATCGTTTGAACCGTATTCGATGTATTAGTCAATGTTTGAGATATAGTCGATGCTGTTGCAGTACTAACTGCACTTTGACCAGTGATATCATTATTAGTTGAAATTGTCCAAGTGTAAGTGGTACCTGTAGGAACAATATCGCCTCCACCTGTAACTGGTGTAATTGTAAATGCTGTTCCAGAACAAATTGCATTTGGAGTAACCGCTGCAATTACTGGAGTTTGATTGATAGTTACACTTGCTGTAGTTGTGTTTCTACAACCTGCGTGAACTATAAAATACAAATCGTCTCCTGTACTTTCAGTAGCATTCCCACTAACTACTCCATAAGCAGCTCCATCAGAATAAGGATTAGCAGAATCAATAATTAAATTAGCAACTAAACTATTAGAAGAAATAACTTCAAATGAGTATTGATTGCCAGGAGTTAATTGAACAGCAGAAGGAAAATTAAATGATTTTACTCCTGTATCGCCTATAGCTAATGTAATCGCTTTAGTAGCAATTGGTGTTGCGGTAAAATTACCATTTCCATATACATTTAATGTAGCCGTTCCTCCTGCCGTAACAGAATGTACATTTACATCAATTTGTGTTAAATAAGAATCAGAATTTGCTTTAAATGTTTGTCCAACATTTTGTGTAGCGTTTACACATAAATTATTAGAAGACGCATTTTGTGCAACTGAAATTGCATTAATATCAGAAACAAATTCATAAGTTACTGTATAAGTTCCAGGTGTTGATGTACTTGGATTTAGTGCTCCTGTTGTTGCATCAATTGTTAAACCACTTGGAGAAGAAGTGTATATTCCACCCGTTGTACCTGTTTGTGTTACCACTTCAGAAGTACTTGAAGTACAAAGTAAAGCTGGGTAAGAAATAGTTGCTGTAGGCGTTGGTGTTACAGTGTACGTAAATGTAACTGGATTACCAGCACAATTATTTGCTGTAGGCGTAACAGTAATTGTTCCTGAAATAGCACTATTAGAAGTATTTGTTCCAGTAAATGAAGGAATATTACCAGTTCCACTAGCTGCTAATCCAATGCTAGTATTACTATTTGTCCAAGCGTAGGTAGTAGTTCCAGAAGTACTACTAGTTAACACAATCTCAGCAGTTGTTCCTGTATTACAAACTGTTTGGTTTAATGGAGTATTAGCCACTGGTATTGGGTTTACTGTAACCGTGTAAGTTGCAGTTGCAGTTGCTGGACTACAAGAATTATTACTAGTAACCGTCATGGTTAATGTAACTATAGTTCCTGAATCTGCTGACCCTGGAGTATAAACTGGGTTTGCAGCTGTAGCATCATTGAATGTTCCAGCGCCTGAAGTAGTCCATAAAATTGTACCATTTGCAGCACTAGCTCCAGTTACGGTTGCAGTTACATTCGCACATATTGTTTGTGAACCACCTGCAGTTGCTGTTGGTAATGGAGTAATTGTTAATACCATTGAATCCGTTGCAGAAGTACATGTACCTGCTGGATCATCTGTTGTTAATGTAAGTGTAACCGTGCCAGCCGTTTTATCAGCTGCTGAAGGTGTATATACTGCTGTTGCAGATGTTGCATTATTAAATGTTCCTGTTCCTGAAGTAGTCCAAGTTAAACTTGTTGCAACTCCACCTATTGAACCTGCAAGAGTGTAAGTTCCAGTACTACAAATTGATGCATCATTACCTGCATTTGCAGTAGCTGTAGGACTAATTGTTAATACCATTGTATCAACAGCGGCATTACAAGGACCCGTTGGATCATCAGTTGTTAATGTAAGAGTTACGCTTCCTGTTGAAATATCTGATGAACCAGGTGTATAAACTGCAGTTGCTGATGTTGCATCGTCAAATGTACCATCACCATTTGTGGTCCAAGTACTTGAAGTTGCGCCACCTGAAATAGCTCCCGCTAATGTATAAGTAGAAGAACTACATACCGTTGCGTCTGCTCCTGCATTAGCAACAGCTGCTGGATTAATAGTTAATACCATGGTATCAACTGCAGCATTACAAGGACCTGTTGGGTCGTTTGTAGTTAAAGTTAAAGTAACCATTCCTGCAGTTATATCAGCTGCTGATGGAGTATATACAGCATTTGCTAAATTGGCATCATCAAATGTTCCTGTTCCTGAAGTTGTCCATGTTAAACTAGCTGCACTTCCAGAAATTGTTCCTCCTAAAGTATACGTTGTAGTTGTACTACAAATAGCTGCATCTGCACCTGCATTTGCAATAGCTTTAGGATTTATTGTTAATACCATTGAATCATTTACTGCACCACAAGGGCCAGTAGGATCATCTGTTGTTAATGTTAATGTTACCGTACCGGCTGCAATATCAGCTGCAGAAGGCGTATATACTGCTGTTGCAGATGTTGCATCGCTAAATGTTCCAGTTCCTGAAGTAGTCCAAGTTAAAGAACTTGCTCCTCCACCAATTGCACCTGATAATGTTTTAGTGTCTGAGCTACAAATTGTAGAATCAGTACCAGCATTAGCAGTCGCTTGTGGATTTACTTTTATTGTAAATGTTTGAGGTGTTCCAGGGCAACCCAATGTTCCTGTAACGAATTGGTAACTCCAATAGTCAGAACCATATGAGTTAGTTGAAATACCATTTTGAGTATTCCCTGGGTGACTTGAAGCGCTATTTAAAAATTTAATATAAACGGTTCCTGTTTGACCTACACTTAAAACTCCAGCATGTACTGCTGCAATTGGTAAATAAGAATCATAAGTGTAGAATCCATTTGCTCCACCCCATACACTACCTCCTCCTGAGGCACCTGTAACAGTCATTGAATATACATTCCCAACATTAGGTGTCCCTCCGTTAGGGTTTACTCCAGGATTACATTGTGGATTACAAACAAAAGTCATGTTAGAATTAGTTGCTACTGGTATCCCTCCACCTACGCTTAACATTGGTGTAACTGTGATTGTAGAAGTAATTGCTGAATTTGTTGTATTTGTAGCTGTAAATGCATTTATATTTCCAAAACCACTAGCCGCTAACCCAATAGTAGTGTCTGTATTAGTCCAACTAAATACTGTTCCAGAAACAGTTCCTGTAAAGTTAACTGATGAGGTATTAGAACCTGCACAAATATCTTGATCTGTTATTGCATTGACTGTTGGAGTTGGATTCACAGTTACATCCACTTGATCGGTGTTAGTACAACCATTAGCATCCGTACCTGTTGCTGTATAAGTTGTAGTTACTGGTGATGTGGTATTATTAGAAGCTGTAAATGCAGTTCCGTTAGTTACACTGTTATTCCAAGTATAAGTTGATGCACCAGAACCTGATAAAGTAACTGAGGCTCCATTACAAACCGTTTGATCAGTACCCGCTGAAACAACTGGTAATGCATTAACCACCACTTGAGCAGTTGTAGTTGTAATTGTACTATTGTTTGAACAACTATTTGCATCTTGTACACTAATTAAAGTATAAGTAAATGTTCCAGCTGCTGTTGTAGGTGCATTTAGTGTTATACTATTTCCAGAAGTAGTTGTAATGGTTTGATTAGCGCCTGTGTTTATTTTATAAGTAAAAGTATAAGGAGCTGTTCCTAAAGATCCTGTGAAAGTTACTACTGGTGCTGTTCCGTTTAAACAAACTGGTGAACCAGTACTTGTAATCGCTGCGTCGATTGCTGTAGCCGGTTGCGTTATAACTAATGTTGAAGAGCTATAAGTACAAAGGTTGGCATCAGAAACAAATAATTGATAAGTTCCTATTGATAATCCTGAAATATTTTGGGTAGTAGCATAATTTGCACCGTCTTTCTTCCATTGATAGCTATAACTAGGAGATCCTCCAGATACAGTTGCTGAAATAGCTCCATTAGAACCTCCAAAACAAGAAACATTTGTACCTGATAATGAAATCGCTACTGCTGATGGAGAACTAACTACAAGATCTGATAATGTAGCAGTACATCCGTTAGCATCTGTAACAGTTACTCCATAGGTTCCAGGTAAAAGTGTATAGTTTTGATCTTCATCTGTTGATGTAAAACTATTTGGTCCTGTCCATGCGTAGGTATAAGCACCGGTTCCTCCAGATACTCCAATTGCAATTGCACCATCGGTTGTGTTAGCACAAGAAGCATCAGAAACTCCCTCATCAGCTATAGTAAGTAATGCCGGTACTGTTACGGTAACAACATTTGAAATAGCCGAACAAACAAGGCCATTCAAACTACTTGTAACTACACGACGGTAATAGGTAGTATCTGTTAATCCGTTTGGAGCATCATAAGTAGCCGAAGTTGCACCTGATATATCGGTGAATGTAGTATTATCTGTTGATGACTGCCATTGGTAAGTCAATGTACCAGAACCTGTAGCTGCAGTAATTTCAGTAAAAGCAGCCGGATTACCCCCGTTACATAATAGTGTTTGGCTTGTGCCAATACTTCCTGCAGTAAAACTATTAACTGTAACTGTAATTACATTTGAGGTAGCTGAACAAGCAATACTATTTAAGGTGCTTGTTACTATTCTTCTATAATAAGTAGTTGCATTTATTCCATTTGGAGCATCATAAACATCAGTAGTTGCTCCTGAAATATTTGTAAATGTAGTATTGTCTGTAGAAGACTGCCATTGGTAAGTTAATGCGCCTGAACCTGTAGAAGCAGTTGCAACTGTAAATGCTGCAGGATTTCCTCCTGAACAAACTGTTTGATCTGCAGCAACTGTTCCGGCAGTTACTCCGTTTACTGAAACTGTAACATTTGAACTTTGTACAGTTGAACATCCGTCTCCAGATGCTCCTACTACAACATAATAATCTGTAGTACCAGAGACTGTAGAATCTGGAATAAAGGTCGCTGATGTTGCACCTGATATTGCTGTTGGGTTTGCACCAACTTGATGCCATTGATAAGAATAAGTTCCTGTTCCATCAGCAGCTGTTACGCTTAGCGCAGTTGTTCCTCCAATACATTCAGTAATTGCAGTTGGTTGGTTAGCAATACTTGGGTCAGCTACAATCGTTACAGCTGTAGCAT
>CANKZE010000064.1 GCA_947488545.1 Bacteroidota bacterium | reverse complement strand
ATCTGCATAACGAATTGAACGGTAATTATTAGGATTCGTTAAGTTTTGATCACCAACATTGGCATCACCTTGACGAGCAATGTATTTTCTATTGAAGAAACCAGTGTGTTTGTAACCTGTTCCATAAGAAACTCCAGTATTTAAAGTCGCCCAAGCGGTGATATTTAATATTGCAACATCTCTTCTTCTATCACCCGTTTCAAAAGCATTGTATGCTTCTTGAGTTGGAACGTTGAAACTATATCCAGAATCAAAAAGTGGTCCTACATAATTTCTAATACCGTTGAAACCTACGGCTACATTACCTTCACTACATTGGAGACATCCAAAACTAGCACCTTCAGCATCAGTATATTGAACTTCAAAAACGGATTCAGCATTGTTTTCACCTGAATTTTCAAAAATGGTATTATAATTACTAACTAATGAATAAGAGTTTGATGTAATTAAAGTTTCTAATACAGCAGCACTTTCAACAAATTTATTTTGGTACAAATAAACTTTTCCTAATAATGCCTGAGCAGCACCTTTAGTAGCTCTACCCTTTTGAGAAGCAATAGGATTTAGGTTATTGATTGCAAATTGTAGATCGGCTTCGATAGACGCATAAACATCTGCAGTTGAAGATCTTGGAATAGATTTTTCATCATTAACACTAAATCTTTTATCTCCTTTCAATGGAATTCCACCGAAGAATTTAACCAGCTCAAAATGGTAATACGCTCTAAGGAATCTGGTTTCACCAATAACTTGATTTTTATTAGCAAAATCAGTTTTGTCTTTAAATTCCATGATGTAGTTACAACGTTGAACTCCTGCAAACATCCAATTCCAAACGTCTTTTAAGTTTGGATTTACAGCAGTGTGCGTCATTTCATCAATTTGTTGAATACCAATTACATCGGTAGCACTTTCACCACCAGATAAGGTATTGTCTGAGGCAATTTCACCTAACATTACATTAATGTAAGAAGATTGCAACATATCGTAAGCACCGATTAAAGCTTTGTTATAATCGGCTTCTGAGTTAAAATAATTTTCAGAGTCAATTGTGTATGGAGCTTCTTCATTTATAAATTCCTTAGAACAAGAAACAGTTATAACTGATGTTGTTACTAATAAGAAAGCGGCTAGAATAGTATATTTTTTCATTTTAAATAGATTAAAAATTAACATTTAAACCAATTGAAATAATTCTTGGCATTGGATAGAATCCAGAATCAATTCCTCCTGCAATTGGATCTCCAGTATTTGCAGTAGCATCAAATCCTCTGTATTTTGAGAATGTATATACGTTATTTATTGAACCGTATAATCTGAATTTAGAAATTCCAAAACTGTCGATAACCTTTTTAGGTAGTGAATATCCTAATTGGATGGTTTGAATTCTTAAGAAAGAAGCGTCTTCGACAAAATAGCTAGAAAACAAATTGTTACTTGAAGCACCAGTTGTTACTCTTGGGACAGTATTACTTGTTCCCTCGCCTGTCCAACGATCCAATTGATAATTAAGTTTGTTCAACTTATTCTCTGTTCTTTCATAATTACGAATCATATCGTTACCAACAGAAGCATAAGAGTAAGTTAATAAATCGAAGTTTTTGTAACTCAAATTAATATTGAATCCAAGTGTGTAATCTGCGATAGATTTTCCAATGTACGTTCTATCCTTAAAATCAACTACCCCATCACCATTCACATCTTTAAATTTTATATCTCCAGGTGAAGTTGGTGAACCTAGGTTCTGAACAGGAGATGCGTTAATTTGAGCTTGATTTTGGAAAATACCGTCAGTTTGTAAACCGTAGAAAACTCCAATCGGTTGACCCACTTCCATTCTTGTTGGAGGCAATTGTCCGATTGCAAATGCACCACCTTCGATAAAATTAGTAGAATTATTTACTTCCAATACCTCATTATTGATAGTTGTAATATTAAATCCTATATCGTATTTAAAATCATTGATATTATCTTTATAATTCAATACCAATTCAATACCTGAGTTTTTAACTTTACCGGCATTAACTGCAGGCGCTCCTGAACCTGGCGCATATCCACCATTGATTCCAGAGATTGGCACACCACCAATAATTAAATCTGTTCTTGTATTGTTAAAATAATCAGCTGTTATTTCTAATTTATTATCGAATAATTTAGATTCAAATCCTAAATCTATTTTTGTATCAGATTCCCATCTTAAATCTTTATTTGGAATTGTTCCTACCGCTACACCCGGAGTAATTACGTTATCAAATACATAAACTCCTTCACCAGATAATTGAGATCTGTAGGCATTTGCAGGAGCAACGTCATTCCCTAAAGTACCGTAACTAGCTTTTAATTTCAAGAAGTTAACCACTCCATTTTTATTAAAGAAATCTTCCTGAGAAACTAGCCAACCTCCTAAAATAGATTTGAAGTAAGCAACGCTATTGTTTTCAGAGAAGCTACTAGATTGATCTCTTCTAAAAATGAAAGACAACAAATATTTCTCTTTATAATTATAATCTAAAGTAGAAAAAATTGAAGGTCTTTTATAAGGTGTAGATTTATAAGATCCGTTAGTAACAATACCTGGTCTAGGAAGTGAATTCGGATCAATTTCTAAATCCACAAAAGTTGGTGCTCCAGCTAAAGCGATATCTGCGAATTCCCATGAGTTATAAGGAACGTTAAATCCTGTAGCAAATAAACCTTCTCCTCTATTTTCATATAAAGTTCCACCTACAGTTAATTTTATTTTGTGATCCTCGTAAAATGTTTTTTCATATTCACCAAATAAATCAAATGTATAACTGCTAAAACGAGTCGCTTTTTGAGAAACACTATTATTGGTTACGTTAAAAACTTTTGAATTTCCATAATCAATTCTTTTGCTAAATGTTTTTCCAACATCATTAGCCGAATCAAAACCATATCTAGTAGTAATTTTTATATCGTTTGTTGGTTTGTATTGCAATACAAAATTTCCATTGATTCTTTGTTGGTTGTAATTGTTATAGGTGTTTTCAATTTGAGCCAAAGGATTAATTACTTCATTACCAAAACCTGGAGTAGCAGGTACAAGAGTATAATTTCCATTAGCATCATACGGAGTTAATGTTGCTGGAGTATTAATTGCATTAAATAAAACGGAACCAATTCCGTTTTCACTTAAACTCTTTCTATTGTAATCAGTATAAATTAAGTTTGTTGAGAAATTTAATTTTGGAGAAATATCAATTCCTAAAGATATTCTCGCATTGCTTCTATCAAATCCTGATTTATCCAATCCGATGATACCATCCTGAGCAATATTTGATGCACTTAACGAAAATGTAATTTTATCGGAACCTCCAGTCAAAGAAAAATCTTTATTTGTAATTCCCGCCTTTTGAAAAACTTGATCTTGCCAATCAGTACCTCTTCCTAAACCAGAAACAATTGGATAAGGCAAAGCTTGTCCTCCATTACCATAACTTTCGTTTAATAAAAGAGCGTATTCAGTAGCATCTAACAATTTAATTTTTTTAGTAGTTTCTTGGTAACCAAAATAAGAGTTAAATGAAACTTTTACTTTAGAATTTTTCTTACCCATTTTGGTAGTTACTAAAATAACACCATTGGCACCTTTAGAACCATAAACAGAAGCTTGAGCATCTTTTAAAACCGTTACCGATTCAATGTCTGAAGGATTTAACAAACTAATATCACCTTCGTAACCATCAATTAAAGTATAAGGAGCGTTATTAGAATTGGAAGAAATACCTCTAATACGTATATTAAATCCAGAACCTGGAGCACCAGAACCACTAGTTACTACAACCCCTGCAACAGTTCCCTGTAAAGCTTGAGTAGCATTAATAGGTTTCAAATCATCAATTGTTTTACTTGAAACAACTGAAACCGAACCAGTAACATTACGTTTCTTTTTAGAACCGTAACCAACCACAACAATTTCATCCAAAGCTTCAGAAGACACTTGCATTTCAATGGTTAGTTTTTGAGATTTATTGACCTTTATTTCATAATTTTTATAGCCAATAAAACTAAAAATCAACTTAGCTCCAGTAGGGACTTTAGAAAATTTGAAGTTACCATCAACATCGGTAATTAAAAATTGTGAGGTGTTTTGAATTTCAACATTTACACCTACTAATGGTGTATTTGTTTTGGAATCAATTACCTTTCCACTAACTTCTACCAATTGGGAATAGCCAATTGAAGAAAAGAGTACAAAAGCAATAAACATTAATTTTGATTTCATAATAATTTGGTTTGTTTTAAGAATATAAAAATATTGTTAAGTGGCGTAAAAAAATTAAAAGCTACCACAACAAAAATCATACAATATGAAATAATATTTTGAGTGTGATTAAACGTAAAAAAAAATCAATTATACTTGGCTTTTAGGGAGATTTATTAAGTAAAATTTATTTGAAAATGAATAAAAAAACATTGGTAAAACAGTTTAATGTTGTGGCATTGTATAGTTAAATAGATACTAATAAAGTAGCACTATATTGATAAAATATACTCAACAAGACCTTGTTCGTGCGGCAATTCCATTTTTTTACGCAATCGATAGCGCTTGATCTCTACACTTCGAACAGAAATGTTAATCAAAGGTGCCACTTCTTTCGATGAAAGATTCAATCTTAGGTAGGCACAAAGTCGCAAATCATTAGGTGTAAGTGAAGGATGCGCCAACTTTACTTTCTTCAAGAAATCCTTATCTGCATTGTCAAAAGCTTCCTTGAAAACTGTCCAAGAATCCTCTTCAGAAATGTTCTTTGTTATGTTTTTAATAACCGATTTTATGCTATTATTACTTTCTTCAGAAGTATTTTTTAAATCTTCTTTTATCAATGCTAATAATTCATTTTTCTTGATTAAACTCATCGTTGAAACTGCCAACTCCTTGTTTTTATTATCCACATCTTGAGAAAGCTGTTCGTTTCTAATTTTCATTAACTCTTGTGAATTCTCTAGCTCTTTTATTTCAAGCAACAAGTTATTTTCTTCAATTAGTTTTTCCCTTTGAGTATGGTAATAGTTTTTGTAAGCTTTATTAATAAAATGTGCAAGAACCATTATTACAATAAAATAAAAGATAATAGCAAAATTGGTTGCATACCATGGTTTCAAAATCACAAAAGTGAAGGTAGCCATGTTTTCGGGAGAAGAATTTGCAATTTTAGCTCTAACTTTAAAAGTATATTCACCTGGCGATAAATTCTTGAAACTCACCGAAGACTTTGCGTTCCATTCGCTCCATTCGTCTTGAACCCCTTCAAGCAAGTATTGGTACTCAGCATTTATATATTTATTATACTCAGGAACAGTATAATTGAAAGTAACATTATTTTCAGCATGTTTAAACTCCCCTTCTTCCGTTATTGGGGCAAAAAAAGAAGGTTCATTTAGTTTGTTGACACTAATATTTGAAATAGTAACATTGTAATTTTTAAAACTCAAGTCATTGATATTCATTGTATAATAACCATCAGTAGTTCCAATTAAATAGCCATAATTAGAAATTTGAGTGATATTTTCAAAACCCGACATTGAGTTGGTTAATGCAGCAGGGATTGGAATGTTGTTTTGTTTTAAGTCAGAACTTAATTTACTCAAGGTAAAATAATGAATGTAATTTTTAGAAAACAACCATATTTTATTTGAATTATCTACAATCATTTTCCCTGATGTATATTCGTCTTTTTCGAAAACAGAACTTAACAATTTATCTTTCTCGAATTCATTCGTCTTTGAATTCAATTTCAAAATTCCGTCCTTGTAAGCGTAATATATTTGATTGTTGAATTTAACCAAACTTGCATTTTTCCCTTTTGTTGGTGTTTTGTAGGTAATGAATTTATTGGTTTTTATTAGATTTTGATCTAACTTAAATCTGAAAACACCTTTGTATTCGTGACTAACAAAAACATCAAGAGAATTGGTAATTTCAAAATAGCGAGAAGAATAATCGAATCCAGTTATTTTATTTCTAAAAACCCACTTATTGCTAAGATTCTCCAAAACTGAAACTCCGTAATAATTTCCTTGAAGTAATAAATTACTATGATTTGGAACTTTCGAGAATTTCCAAGTACCCGATTGTGAGAAAATACAAGTTGCAACACCTGAATTTATAATAAAAGTTCCTGAATCGTGACCACAGAAAAGAGTGCCTTGATTTTCAAATAATGACCAAACTTGTCCTTTGGTACCGCTGATAAATTGAAAATCATCATTAGATCCATAACTCTTGTAAAACAAACCTTGATTGGTACCTATATACAATTTTCCTTGATGAACAATTGAAGTATATACAGTCCCAAGAATTCCAGTATTATCAGCAAAACTTCTAACTGGCGATTGAATGTTTATACAATTAATCCCATTATCTAAACCGAGCCATAAATTTTTATCAGAATCTTCAAAAAGAGATAGAACAGTATTATTACTAAGTCCTTTATTTTGAGTAATGTGGTATTTTACTTTTCCTTCTCTAGAAATTATAAAAATTCCATTGGATACAGTTCCTAGAGCAAAACTACCGTCAGATAAAATTCTACAACTATAAATTGTACTTGATGAAATCCCAGAATCCATGAATGTTGGAGATTTAGTAACATTTCCAGCAATCAATTTAAACAATCCATCAGATTGGGTTTGGATTAATAAACCTTCAATTGTAGAAAAAACCGATACAATTCTTCCTTTTTGAAAAATAATATTGTTTGAAATTAATTTACTAATTCCATTTTCGATTTCAAAAAGACCTTCACCAGGACATTGATAATATATAGAATTATTAGTTCTAAATGATTTTACAATTCCGTTTCTAGGAGCAATAATATTGAATTTTCCAGTTTTTGTATCGTAGATAAATATTTTGTTTAAAGACTGAAATATCACCCATTGATCGTAATTCAAAATGTTCCAAAACTGTTCATCGTCTTGAATTTTGTTTTTTAATGATTTACTTAGTGAAGTATATTTTAACTGGCCATTTGAATGACGAATCCAATAGCCGAATTCCATGTAACAACCTGTATAAATTTTATTGTCAATTACATTAACAGAACGAATAATGGTTTCGTTTGGCGATGGATATAAACTCCAGGTAGTTCCGTTATACTCTAATAATCCTTCGTTGTTTGCAAAATAAATAAAATCGTTTTTATCCTGCGATATCATCCAGTTTTGATTTCCAGCACCATAAGTTGCAGGATTGTATTTCACAATTGGAGGTAACTCTTGACAGAATGAAAATTGGAAACTTAGTAAGAATACTATTAAAAAATAAAATTTATTATTAAACATGGTTATATATTAATTTTAACGGATTATAAAGATAAAAAAAAATCAAATTAAACAATATAAAACTCAATATTTATTAAATTCATTCATACTACATTCAAAATTAACTAATAAAAAAAACACGTTCCTTTCGGAACGTGTTTTCTAAACAATTAACTAAAAATTAAACTAGTTTTTAACTAATCTTGAAGTTGAAGCAACTCCACCGATCATTGTTTTAACAACGTAAACTCCAGTTTGAAGATTTGCTACATCTAAAGTAACAGAATTACCATTAGAAGTTTTAGCAAGAACTTGTTGACCAAGTACATTGTATAAAGTAACGTTTTCTATCACATCATTAGCTTCAATTGTGAAAACTGATGAAGTTGGATTTGGATACATTCTGATGTTTGAAGCATTAAAAGAATTAACACCTAAAGCAGCAGCACCAAATCTCATATCGTCAAAATAGTAAGTTTGACCTGAACCAGCAGTACCAAAATTGAAGAAGATAGATGCTTTATTATATGCATATGCAGGGTTAAATGGTGTTGTTGCAGGTGTTGTTGGAGTGTCAAAATTGAATTCCATAACTTGCCATCCATTAGCAACAGTAGTTAACGCTTGTGTTTCAACAGATTGCGTAGGTTGTCCCGCAACTTCTACTTTTAAACGTACAGGAGTTCCAGCCGTTGGTGACCAAACTCTAACATTCATTCTTCTTTCAGTTGCAGTAAAAGGAATCGCTGAACTAAATCCAGTCTCTGTTGTTCCAGCTCCAACCCCAAGAGTAGTTCCTGCCCAAGTTTCACCATTTTTGATTACTTTAGCAACTTTATTGGTAGATAAAGTTGGATCTGTTTCAATAGTAGAAACTGTACCTCCAAATGAATTCAAGTTATAATTTACAGTAATATCATCAAAAGTAACTGGTAAATTCATTTGAGTTAAAACTGGTCCAGTAGGAGCAATTAAACGAATGTCATCAACTAAGAAAGTAAAATTAGCAGATGCATCACCTACAGTTCCTAGATCGAAAATAAATACTAATTTGGTATATTGATTAGTAGTTGAAACAGCTTGATAATCAAATGTCATTTCTTCCCAACCGTTAGCAACAGTTCCAACAACTTCTCTTTCAAATGGAACTACTCCAACAGCACCTTCCACTTTTAATAAAAGTTTAGCACCAACTCTTGGAGAATATACTTTAACTTTAAATATTTTGTTTACAGAAAAATCAATTGGCGCAGCTAAAGTTAGGTAACTTCCAGCCCATGGCTGACCAGCTCCTTTAACAATTCTACCAACATTAGCAGAAGTATTAATTCCTCCCGGGTTAGGATTAGCGATTTTAGTACCCACTCCACCATCAAAATCAGTAAAACCGTAAGTTACAGTAGTAGATTCAAAATCTATTGGAAGTGAAGGAGCTACAACTACTACAGTAGGAGCTATTAATCTAATTTCATCAAACAAGAATGTAAAATTAGCTGAACCATCACCCATTGTTCCTCTTTCAAAAATTAAAACTAATTTATCATATGAATTTGTTGTAGAAATTAAACTGAAATCAAAAGTCATTTCCCCCCATGCATTAGCTACAGTAGTTAATTCTTCTTTTTCAAAATTAATTGCACCATTGGCAGAATTCTCAACCTTAACTAATACTTTAGCACCAACTCTAGGTGAATAAACTTTTACTTTAAAAATTTTATTAACAGAAAAATTAATTGGAGCAGCTAACACCATTGATGTTCCTCCCCAAGGTTGACCAGCGTTTTTAACCATTCTAGCTACATTAGCAGAAGTATTAATACCACCAGAATTTGGATTCGCAATTTTAGTTGCAACACCACCATCAAAATCAGCAAAAGTGTAAGTTACAGTTGTAGACTCAAAATCAATAGGAAGCGATGGCGCAACAACTGAAGTGGTTGTACATGCCGCACAGGATGCCCAACAAACAACTGGATTAACAATAGCCGTAGTTCCAACAGCTAAAACTCTATTAGTAAAAGCACCAGTAGTAAGCGTACAAGATGTTCCTGCAGTTAGTCTTTCATCTGCAGCCCAATTGTTGATTTGAAATTTATACTCAATTGTTGTTGATTGAGGGATAGGTAGTACTGCAGACCAAACGTTTGTAGTTCCTTCTCTTGTCAAAGGATTAGCATTTCCGGACCAACCATTAAATGATCCTGAAACATAAACTACATCTGTGGCTGTTAAACCGGTGTAATTAGTCATGTCGACTTTAAAAGTAACTTGAGTTTGTGAGAATCCTAAAGCCGAAACTAAAAGGAAAATCAATAAAGTAATTTTTTTCATAATTATTGTTTAAAAAGTTAATATTCAAATTTACTAGACTTCTTTTTTAAATGATTCAAATACCACTATATAAAAACTATACAAATAAAAAATAATTAAATTTTAGTATAAAACGATTATTTACAAGGCTTTAAAGCATATTAATAAAAAAATAATACAGATGTAATTAATGAATTTGTTGTGGTAATGTAAAGTTTTACTATTACGTTTTCGTGCATTTTTTGTTTAACAAAAATAGAAAAAGATTAAAAAAAATGGAAAAAAAAGCAAAATCAATAAAAATGAATACACTAAAAAAAATATTACTATTTTACTGTTTCAATAAAAAGTCTCTAAAAATAATATGGAATTAACAGTTTAACTTTTGTTGGAAGTTTGTGTTGTTATATTTATTTATCTTTGCAATCATTAAAATTGACCATGATTCAAAAAGACATTTCAAAACTAGAACCTAAAAAAAATATTATAATCAAAGGTGCTCAAGTTCACAACTTGAAAAATCTTGATGTCGCTATCCCTCGAAATAAATTGGTAGTAATTACTGGTTTGTCTGGTTCTGGTAAATCAAGCTTGGCATTTGATACTTTATATGCTGAAGGTCAACGAAGATATTTAGAAAGCTTGTCTTCTTACGCCCGTCAATTTTTAGGAAGATTGGACAAGCCAAAAGTGGAATATATCAAAGGTATCGCTCCTGCAATCGCTATTGAACAGAAAGTAAATACTACAAACGCTCGTTCTACGGTGGGTACATCAACTGAAATATATGATTATTTGAAGTTGTTGTATGCTCGAATTGGTAAAACCTACTCTCCTATTTCTGGCAAAGAAGTTAAACGAGACTCTGTAACTGATGTAATTAATGAGATTAAAACACTTGAAATTGAAAGTAAATGGCTTCTTTTAGCGCCTATACATCTTGAAAAAGGAAGAAAATTAGAAGATAAATTATCCTCATTATTAAAAATAGGATTTTCTAGAATATTAGTGGATAATGAAATGGTTCGTTTAGATCAATTAGAATCAAAATCATTAACTAAAAAGGAAGTTTTACTGATAATTGATCGAATTGTAATTCAAGACGAAGAAGATTTTTACAATCGACTTGCAGACGCAGTTCAAACCGCATTTTACGAAGGTAAAGGAGTTTGCTACTTACAAGAAGTAACTACCAATAAACAAATTACCTACAGCAACAATTTTGAATTGGATGGCATTTCTTTTTTGGAACCCAATGTTCACTTGTTTAGTTTTAACAATCCTTACGGAGCTTGCCCTGTATGTGAAGGTTACGGAAGTGTAATTGGAATTGATGAAGAATTAGTAATTCCAAATACCGCTCTTTCAATCTATGAAAACGCAATTTTTGCTTGGCGTGGAGAAAGCATGAGCTGGTACCGAG
>CANKZE010000063.1 GCA_947488545.1 Bacteroidota bacterium | reverse complement strand
CGGCGTCTAAAAGTGCGCGGCGAACTTCTTTTAATGTTTCTGCAACATTAATTTCTGTAATTTTTCCGTGTCCTTTTAGGATATGAAAGGCTTTGTCTAATTTATCACTTAAATTATCAAACATGATTTTAAATTTTATTGAAATGCAAAGATAAGATAAAGTTGGAAAGTGTCAAAGGTTCAAAGTGGCAAAATTGAAGTTGTTTTTTGATGAATTTATTTTGATGCTGAAAGGTTGAAGTGAACCTATTTCGCGTGAGTGATTGCAGTGGAAAGCCCACAGCCGCGCTTTTTAGAAAGGCGAGGACTTGAAACGGAAAGCACGACCGAGTTAAAAAAAGATTGCTTCGTTCCTCGCAATGACAATAACGAGGGCACGCCCAAATAAAATTACATTCTTTCAGGAACTTGAATGCCTAAAAGTTGAAAGGCCGATGCAATAGTGTCGGCCACTTTTTTTGATAATTGAACACGGAAAACTTTTTCTACACTATCATTAGACCCTAAAATAGGCACCGCTTGATAGAACGAATTGTACTCACGAACCAAATCGTAAGTATAATTTGCAATTAACGCAGGACTGTGGTTTTGTGCAGCATTTTGAATTACTTCAGGATACAATTCCAATTGTTTAACCAATTCTTTTTCCTTTTCATGCAAAGCTTTGATAGTTGTTTTTTCGGTGAAATCGAAGTTGGCTTTGCGAATAATCGATTGGATTCTCGCATAAGTATATTGTATAAAAGGTCCTGTATTTCCTGCGAAATCTACCGATTCTTCTGGGTCAAATAAAATTCTTTTCTTAGGATCGACTTTCAAAATATAGTATTTCAAGGCGCCCATTCCGATTGTGTTGTACAACTTGGCTTTTTCAGTGTCAGAATAGCCTTCTAATTTTCCTAATTCTTCAGAAATTTTCTGGGCAGTTTCGGTCATTTCATTCATCAAATCATCCGCATCGACAACGGTTCCTTCACGGCTTTTCATTTTCCCAGAAGGTAAATCTACCATTCCGTACGACAAGTGAAACAAGTTTTTAGACCAGTCAAAACCTAATTTTTGAAGGATTAAAAACAATACTTTAAAATGATAATCTTGTTCATTTCCAACGGTGTAAACCATTCCTCCAACGTCTGGAAAGTCCTTAACACGCTGAATTGCTGTTCCTATATCTTGTGTCATATAAACGGCGGTTCCGTCTGAACGAAGTACGATTTTTCTGTCCAAACCATCCGGAGTTAAATCAATCCAAACCGAACCATCAGGATCTTTTTCGAAAATCCCTTTTTCCAAACCAATTTGAACTACGTCTTTTCCTAATAAATAGGTATTACTTTCATAATAATAACTATCAAAATCAACTCCTATATTAGTGTAAGTTGTACCAAATCCGTCATAAACCCATTGGTTCATTGTTTTCCAAAGTGACATCACTTCAGCATCTCCAGCTTCCCATTTTAGTAGCATTTCTTGTGCTTCAAGAATAATCGGCGCTTGCTTTTTTGCTTCTTCTTCTGATTTTCCTTCGCTCATTAATTGAGTAATTTCTTCTTTGTAGGCTTTATCAAAAGCCACATAAAAATTACCAACTAATTTATCTCCTTTTAATCCAGAAGTTTCAGGAGTTTGACCGTTTCCAAATTTTTGCCAAGCCAACATCGACTTACAAATGTGAATCCCACGATCGTTGATGATTTGTGTTTTATATACTTTTTTTCCTGATGCTTTAAGTATTTCAGCAACAGAATATCCCAATAAATTATTTCTAACGTGACCTAAATGTAAAGGTTTGTTGGTATTTGGTGAAGAATATTCAACCATAATCGCGGGTTCATTTGCATTAGCAGAAACAAATCCGAATTGCGAATTGTCTTTGATATCATTGAAAAAATCAAGGTAATATTGATCTGAAATTACGATATTTAAAAACCCAGAAACTATGTTAAAATTAGAAACCTCAGCTACATTTTCAACTAAATAAACTCCTATTTTATTTCCAAGTTCTACAGGATTGCTCTTAATCACTTTCAATAAGGGAAAAATAACCATGGTGATATCTCCTTCAAATTCTTTCCTAGTCGATTGAAATTCTACTTTGTCAATAGTTACATCAAAAAGCGATTGGATTGCTTTTTCGATTGGTGCCGATAGAATTTGAGATAGTGTCATTTTGTTCTTATTTTAAGATGCCAAAGATAGTTATTCTGTATGAATTTGAAAATGGTATTTTCAGGTTGTTTGAAAACAAAAAATCCGTTTTGAAAATTACAAAACGGATTTTTTATTTTATTATTAAAATCAATTATTCCGTGGTATTCAATTTACTATTTTTTCGGCTGTAGCCAAAATAAATTACTAAACCAATTAATAACCAAATGGTGAAATAAATCCAGTTCCAAACACTTAATTCTGCCATCATATACAAGCAAGAAATTAAACCTAATAATGGAATTAATGATAAATTTTGTCGGTACGCCCAAACTGCTAACCCTAATAATGAAATTAGGAAAATCCACATTGGAATTTTGTGTTTGAACAAGCTAAAACCAGTTTCGTATTTTTGAGAATCGTTTATTGGTAAAGCATTTATCACGGATTGATATTCTTCATCATTCTCGTAATATTTACTCAAAATCACTTCTAAATCGGGAGTTGAAGTCGTCACATTATTAGCATCAAATGAAGCTAAATAATTATAAACTTGCTTTGATTGTTCTGGAGATAATGAAGTTACAATGTCCTCAGGAGCATATATTTTCTTTTCATTGGTAATAAAATCAAGTGTGCTTTTTTGATTGTATTGAAATGCATAAAACATTCCCGCTATGATTAAAACAGGGACAATATATTTCGAATTTACATAGGGAGTTTTGAATTTTCCACGAGGAATATCCGTTTTATTTTGCAATACCAATACTCCCGCGCAAACCAATACAAAGGCAAATAATGTTCCGATACTGCATAAATCGGTTACCATCGTTAGGTTCAAAAATAAAGCCGGAATTGCTACTACAAAACCAGTAACAACAGTCGCATAAGATGGGGTTTTAAATTTTGGATGTACTCTCGAGAATTTTTTTGGTAATAAACCATCGCGGCTCATGCTCATCCAAATTCTAGGTTGTCCCATTTGAAATACCAATAAAACGCTTGCCATGGCAATAACTGCAGAAACTCCGATTATTGCCGACATCATTTTTAAATCTAATTTTTCAAATACAAATAATAATGGATCTCCCACATTCAATTCTGAGTAAGAAACCATTCCGGTGAGCACCAAGGCAATTGCGATATATAAAATAGTACATATTATGATGGCCCACATCATTCCACGAGGCAAATCGCGTTGCGGATTTTCACATTCTTCGGCGGTGGTTGAAATGGCGTCAAAACCAATATAAGCAAAGAAAACTGCTGAAACACCTTTCAATATTCCTCCAACTCCATTTGGTGCAAAAGGACTCCAATTATCTACATCTACATAAAAAACACCAACGGCAATCACTAATAAAATGATACACAATTTTACCAAAACCATAGCATTACTGGCATTTCGAGATTCCTTCATTCCACGATAAACCAATCCGGTAATGAAGATAATTATTCCAAGTGCAGGTAAATCGGCAACTATGTGAAACCCTCCAATGACTGGCGAAGTGGTCCAAGCGGTATAAGCATTTTGTAATGAAGAACTTAAATTCTCAAAAGATTTTCCGTTTTGCATTAAAGCGGTAGCGTCTTTAAATCCGTTGGACGCCGTTAAATAATCCATTTGAACCCAATCAGCTAAAACTTGTAAATTCCAATCGTATTTATGATTCAAATTGACAATAATATTGTTCATCAAACTCGTAAAGTAATCACTCCAAGAAATAGCAACGGTTATATTACCAATGGCGTATTCCATAATTAACGCCCACCCGATAATCCAGGCAATTAATTCTCCGAAAGCGACATACGAATACGTGTAGGCACTTCCTGAAACAGGCACCATCGAAGCAAATTCTGCGTAAGCAAATGCGGCAAAACTACAAGCAACTGCGGTAAATAAAAACAATAATATTACTGCTGGACCTCCATCAAAACTGGCTTTTCCGATGGTACTGAAAATTCCAGCTCCAATAATTGCTGCAATTCCAAAAGCGGCTAAATCTCTAGTTTTAAGGTGTTTTCCTAATGAATTATGACCATCGGCTTCATTTTTAGCGACTTGTTTAAGTATATCTTGAACTGTTTTTTTTCGAAATAAATTGGAGAAATTCATAGAATATTTAATGTTTTATAAATCTTAAAGTAAAAACAAATATAGTATAAATTTACCTTTGTTTTCATAAATTTAATTAAATACAGACTATAGATAATATCTATTAAAAAATAAATTAAAACCATAAAATAGCTATAGTAAAATCAAAGTGATAAATTATATTTGTAACATCAATACATTAAAAATTAAATAGTATTAACTAAAGAAATATGGAAAATTCAAACGACATTGGAAAATGCCCATTTCATCAAAATACTGCGATGAATGCTACAACCACAAAACAAGATTGGTGGCCAAAATCTTTAAATTTAGACATTTTACACCAGCACGACAAAAAAACTAATCCTTTAGGAGAAAATTTCAATTATGCTGAAGAGTTTAAAAAGTTGGATCTTACGGCTGTAAAAAACGATTTAAAAGCTTTGATGACCGATAGTCAAGATTGGTGGCCAGCAGATTGGGGTCATTATGGTGGATTAATGATCAGATTGGCATGGCACTCTGCTGGAACCTATAGAATTGCAGATGGTCGTGGTGGTTCTGGAACTGGAAACATCCGTTTTGCTCCATTAAACAGTTGGCCTGATAACGGAAATTTAGACAAAGCGAGAAGAATCTTATGGCCAATAAAAAAGAAGTACGGAAACCAACTTTCTTGGGCCGATTTAATGATTTTGGCAGGAAACATGGCTTATGAATCTATGGGATTAAAAGTATATGGTTTTGCTGGTGGACGTGAAGATATTTGGCATCCTGAAAAAGACATTTATTGGGGTTCTGAAAAAGAATGGTTAGCTGCATCTGGAAGTGAGGGAACTCGTTATTCTGGAGAAAGAGATCTAGAAAATCCTTTAGCTGCTGTAATGATGGGATTAATTTATGTGAATCCTGAAGGAGTTGATGGGAAACCAGATCCTTTAAAAACAGCTCATGATGTTCGTGTTACTTTCCAAAGAATGGCAATGAACGATGAAGAAACAGTAGCTTTAACTGCTGGAGGACACACTGTAGGAAAAGCTCATGGAAATGGAGATGCAGGAGCATTAGGCCCAGAACCAGAAGCGGGACCAATTGAAAATCAAGGTTTTGGTTGGATGAATCCTAATAACAACGGAAACGGAGCTGACGCAATCACTAGTGGATTGGAAGGAGCTTGGACAACAAATCCTACGCGTTGGGACAATGAATATTTCGATATATTATTGAATCACGATTGGGAGTTGAAGAAAAGTCCAGCTGGAGCTTGGCAGTGGGAACCAATCAATATTAAAGACGAATTTAAAACTGTAGATGCTCACGATCCTTCGAAAAAGAACAATCCAATAATGACAGATGCCGATATGGCAATGAAAATGGATCCTGCATATAGAGTAATTTCAGAACGTTTTCATAAAGATCCTGCTTATTTTTCGGAAGTATTTGCAAGAGCTTGGTTTAAATTGACTCACAGAGATTTAGGTCCAAAAAATCGTTATTTAGGTGCTGATGTTCCTTCAGAAGATTTAATTTGGCAAGATCCTATTCCTGCAGTAAACTATACTTTAACAGATAAAGAAATTGAGGATACAAAAGCAATTTTATTAAAAAGCGGATTAACAAGAGCAGAATTAATCAATACGGCTTGGGATAGCGCAAGAACTTTTAGAGGATCTGATTTTAGAGGTGGTGCAAATGGATCTAGAATTAGATTAGAACCACAAAAAAATTGGCATGCAAATGAGCCTGCTAGATTAGAAAAAGTACTAAATAAATTAGCAGAAATTCAAGCTGGTTTAAGTACGAAAATTAGCATTGCTGATTTAATTGTTTTAGGAGGTGCTGCAGCAATTGAAATGGCAGCAAAAGAAGGTGGATTTGATGTTAAAGTCCCTTTCCATGCTGGACGTGGTGATGCAACTCAAGAAATGACCGACGTAGAATCAATGGAGGTTTTAGAACCTTTAAGTGATGCTTTTAGAAATTATGTGAAATCTAAATATATTGTTCAACCAGAAGAATTAATGTTGGATAAAGCACAATTACTTGGACTTACAGCTGCTGAAATGACAGTATTAATTGGTGGTATGCGTGTGCTTGGAACCAATTTTGACGGAACTAAACATGGTGTTTTCACTAACAATGAAGGTGTGTTAAGCAATGATTTCTTTGTTAATTTAACAGACATGAAATACAGCTGGAAACCAGTTGGATACAATTTATATAACATAGTAGATAGAAAATCGGGAGCTACTAAATGGACCGCAACAAGAGTTGATTTAGTATTTGGATCGAATTCTATTTTAAGAGCTTACGCAGAAATTTATGCTCAAGACGATAATAAAAATAAATTCGTTAACGATTTCATCAAAACATGGTGCAAAGTAATGAATTCAGATCGTTTTGATTTAAAGTAATTCGATGTTATTATTAATAAAAAACCACGCGTAATGCGTGGTTTTTTTTATATTATTAAAGCAGATTTTAATTCTAAATTTTAGAATTACATTTTCAATAATCCGTATTTTACAATGCAATATAAAGCCCTGAAACCATCTTTCCAACCAATTTTTTTTCCTTCTTCATAAGTTCTTCCGTAATATGAAATACCCACTTCATAAATTCTGATTCTACTAATTCTTGAAATTTTGGCAGTAACTTCAGGTTCAAACCCAAATCTGTTTTCGTTCAATTTTATGCCTTGAAGTAATTTAGTATTGAACATTTTATAACACGTTTCCATATCTGTTAAATTAAGATTGGTAAACATATTTGACATCATTGTAAGAAATTTATTTCCGATTGTGTGCCAAAAAAACAAAATTCTATGTGGATTACCACCCATAAATCGCGAACCATAAACTACATCTGCGTAACCATCAAGAATTGGTTGCAATAAAATATTAAATTGCTGTGGATCATATTCTAAATCGGCATCTTGAATGATTGTAAATTCTCCAGTTGCATTTTTAATCCCAGTGTGAAGAGCGGCTCCCTTTCCTTTATTGAATTCGTGTTTATAATATTGAATGTTTAAATTTTCATTATTTTTCATATAAATCTGAATTGCTTCCTCAGTGTTATCACTTGAACAATCATTTACAATAATTACTTCTTTTTCAATATCGTTCAATAAATTAACGGTTTTAATTTTGTCTAAAATTAAATGAATAGTCCTTCCTTCATTATAAGCCGGAATTATTATTGATAATTTTTTAATCATTTTTTCTTTATTTAATTTTTAATAAATAATAGTGGTTTAAATTCTCTTCTCTTTTGCTTTCTAATAAAAATTTTAATTTTAATCTTGTAATTGGATAATCTACAAATGACTTTTTCTCAATTACATTTTTACTTTTTTGTATTTTAAGCAAATCTTCTTCGTTGGCATACAACCAATAAGGGCTTTTTATAGTATCTAAATCAGAAATTAAAACCGATTGATGTTTTGAATTTTTAGTATAAAAATTAAACAAATGCGATTTTTGATTCATAAAATAAACTTTTTCTGTTGGTTTATTTTCATAGAACCATTTTCCTGCCATTGCATCGGCTTGAAAAGTTAAAAGTTTTGGATAAAATACATAACTCAAAAACACATTCAATACCAATACAAAACCTATCAGACGAAAAACCCCATTTATTGGTAGTTTTTTTATTTTTACCAATAGAAAAAGTTGAAGTAATATTAGTAAATAAATCAGATAATTCACTTCTGTAAAGAAAAATATTGGATATACAATTATCAAAATAGCCACTAAAATTCCAAATGCAAAAAATATTTTTTCCCAAATCGCAAACTGTTTTGGATTTAATTTATCAATGTATATGGCACTGATTATACTTGCAAATGGAAGTGTTACAAAAATATAATGTGGCAATTTATACCTTGACATTGAAAGCAATGCAAAAAGTAAAATAAACCCACTAATTGTAATTATTTCTGGAGTTTTTTCAATTTTTGAATTTATGATTTTTTTAAACTGAAAAAATAAACCTGCATAGAGAATTAGTATCCAAGGGAAAAAATCCCAGCTTATAGATCCGATGAAAAAGTGCCAAGGCAAACCATTATCCCATACATTTTCTCCTGTTATCCTACCAAAACTCTGTAACCAATAGTAAAAATAGATTCCGCTTTGGTGTAATTTTCCATTAACAACCTTTTCAGGATGCAAATCGAATTGAGTGTAAAGTCCGTAAGTCATTGGAATTAGAAGTACGGCTACTATGAAAATATAAAACAACCAAGATAAATTAAATATCTTCTTCCATTGTTTTTGATACAATAAGTGAATACCAACGGGCATTAAAACGGCAATAATTCCAATTGGTCCTTTTGCCATCATTCCAAAAGAAGTAAAAACAGCCGCAAAAAAGAGGAAAAATAATTTGTTTTTATGCCAATATTCAGTGATTAACCAAATTGATATTATTACACATGAAGTCAATATCCCATCTGTTCTTATATCATTTGACATTAGAAAAAACGCTTGACAAGTTGCAAATATCAAAACGGCATTTTTTGCTATTTTATCATTATAATAATTTACAGCAAACTTGTAAATCGCATATAATGAGAATAATAAAAATAAAAAAGCTCCTATTTTATAGGCAAAATTGCAAATTCCAAAAGTTTTCAAACTCAAACTAGAAATCCAAAATAACAAAGGAGGTTTGTCTAAATAGTCATTTTGCAAATCATAAACTTGAAGGTAAGAATGGTTTTGAATCATTTCTAAAGAAATAGACGCATATTGAGCCGCATCTATTCTCATGATGTCTAAAAACAAATTATTTACATAAATAAACAGAATAATTGCACAAATGATTTTTTCAAATCCTGTAAATTCAGAGAAAAATTTAGTAGTCAATTTCATATAATTCCACTAATAACAACAGTTCTAAGCAATAAAATTTGAATAATTTAGAACTTAATAAGTGAATAGCGAAAATAGGAAAATTTTATAAGATTCTATTAATTTCATACTATTAATATTATTTATTGCTAAGGTATTTTGAAGCGAAATATATAAAAGTGCTATATTTGAATTTCTAATAACGCTTCTATGAAATACATTTACGGATTATTAATTGTCTTTTTTTCAACATTTATTTGGTCAATAATTGAACCCAAAGAAAGTTTTACTTGCTTTTTAGAAATCGTTCCAGCCCTAATAGGATTATTAGTTTTAGCGTTGACTTTCAATAAATTTAGGTTTACCAATTTTACCTATACGATAATTTTACTTCATTGCATTGTTTTATTCGTTGGAGGACATTATACTTATGCGGAAGTGCCGTTGTTTGATTACATAAGAGAGGTTTTTCATCAAACTCGAAACAACTATGATAAAGTGGGGCATTTCATGCAAGGCTTTGTTCCAGCATTAATTATCAGGGAATTATTTATTCGTAAAATGGTTGTTAGCAACAAGAGTTTTTTCAACTTTATAATCGTTTCCATTTGCTTGGCAATAAGTGCGGCTTACGAGTGGATTGAATGGGGAGTTTCAATTTCTACCGGTGATAAAGGAGATTCTTTTTTAGGAACACAAGGTGATATTTGGGACACCCAATCTGATATGCTTTTTGCTACAATTGGAGCTGTTTTAGCGCTGGTTTTGTTTTCTAAAATTCAGGACAAGCAATTAATAGAATAATTAATTGTACCTTAATAGAAACAAAATTAATTAACCGCAACGATCGCGAAGGTTTACGCAAAGTTCGCTAGGGATTCGTCTATTATCTTTTTGTCTATTCTCTTTTCGTCTATTCTCTTTCTTCATATCTCTATTTATTTATGAATCAGCGTCTTAGATTTATTATTATGGCAATAAAATTTTAGCACGATTATTGTATCAAAGAAAACAATATCTTTAATGAATAATAAAACCTAAATATGAAAACCAAATTTATAGCGCTATTAACTCTGATAGCAATCAGTTTAACCTCTTGTGTAAGCACAAAATCGACTTTGAAAAATGTTAATGACAATGCTCCTATTCCGCAATTAACGGCTTCGAATACATTTGTAATAACAGAATTTAGCCAAGACCCAAAATACGGTTATAACCCAGATTATCCAATCAATGTATTTTATATGAATACGAAAAATCTTACAATCAATCAAGAACGTTTTTTAAATGCACTTTCTGGTCCAAATGGCGAAAAAGTATTCTTTAAAAAATTAGAAATCTGTTGCCCCTTCCCTACCAAAAACTGTGAAATGGGCGGAGGCTTCCTAGACCAATATGAAATTACTTGGGTTGGTTTGAAACAGCCAAAAAAGCTATACCTAAATTGCTACGAAAAAGGTGATTTATTGGTTCCGGTTGGGTTTGGATTGTTGAAGTAACGAGGATGAATAGATAATAGACAAAAAGATAATAGACAAGTAAGATAAAAAAAATAGGAAGGGTTAAAGTTGAAAAGCAGCAAATGATCCACTAATTTATTATTTTTTTAATTATTGTTTTTGATATTGAAATTGATATTGATATTGATATTGTAAAACATCTCTCCACCCATGTTCTACCCGTATTTAATCTATTCTCTCACTATTCATTCTTAATTCAAAATTCTACTTATATTTGCACTATCAAAAATAACGCTATGAACATACATACAATACCTCAAATAAAACATTCAAATAGTGGTAACTTCTTTTTATTGGCAGGACCTTGTGCGATTGAAGGAGAAGAAATGGCGATGAGAATTGCTGAAAAATTAGTTGGAATTACCGATAAATTAGAAATCCCATTCGTTTTTAAAGGTTCATTCAAAAAAGCAAATCGCTCTAGAATTGATAGTTTTTCAGGTATTGGAGATGAAAAAGCATTACAAATTTTACGCAAAGTTTCTGAAACTTTTGGTGTTCCAACCGTTACCGATATTCATACTAATGAAGATGCTGACAAAGCAGCTCAATATGTTGATGTATTACAAATCCCAGCTTTTTTAGTTCGTCAAACCGATTTAGTTTTGGCTGCAGCCAAAACTGGAAAGGTCGTTAATTTGAAAAAAGGACAATTCATGAGTCCAGAGAGCATGAAACATGCCGTTCAAAAAGTATTGGATTGCCACAACCAAAACGTGATGGTTACCGATAGAGGAACAATGTTTGGTTATCAAGACATGATTGTAGATTTCCGTGGAATCCCAACCATGCAACAATATGCAACAACAGTTCTGGATGTGACGCACTCACTACAACAACCAAATCAAACCGCGGGAGTTACCGGTGGTCGTCCAGATATGATCGAAACCATTGCCAAAGCGGGAATTGCCGTGGGTGTAGATGGAATTTTTATAGAAACCCATTTTGATCCTGCAAATGCTAAAAGTGATGGTGCTAACATGCTACACTTGGATTATTTTGAGGCATTAATGGCCAAATTAGTTGCCATTAGAAAAACGGTAAACACGTTTTAATCCATTAAATAATTAAATTACTAGCTATGTTTGAAATTACACCAACAGAATGGATCGGGTACTTGGCGTCAATAATTTTGATGATTTCCTTTTTGATGAAAAATATCATCACGCTAAGAACGATTAATTCTATTGGGGCAATTCTATTTATTATTTACGGATTTATGTTGGCAACCTCATGGCCAATAATTATTACCAACGTATTTATTCTTGGAGTAAATTTGATTTATTTGACCAAACATTTCACTTCAAAAGCTGAGGAATAATTACGATTTTAAGAACAATCGACTTCTTATTTTTTTTTCTAATTTTATACTATAACTACCAATCGAATTGGATTTTTTCTTATTTTTTTA
>CANKZE010000062.1 GCA_947488545.1 Bacteroidota bacterium | reverse complement strand
CAGCAACTGTTAAAGGACATACAATATCACAACTTGTTGCACCTGTTCCAGTATTTTGTGCTAAAGTGATTGTACCAGCAGAGTTCGCAAAATTAGTCATCATAACCATATAATATTGACCAACTACTGCATTATTTATTGTAAAAGTTTCAGTAGCAGCAGCAGAATAACTACAACCAACTTGAGTAGTTGCATTTAGATTTGAAGCTCCACATGTAGGAGTAACGAAAGGTCCCCAAGCAATAAAATCGACATCTATAGGATTTCCAGCAGTATTGAATTGTCTGATTGTAAATGTTAAATTACCCGATTGACTAATTTGTAAATAATACCAGGCAGCATTTGGTTGGGTGGCAAGGCAGGAATATGAACCAGGAGAAGGAGAATTTGTTGTATTAGGAAATGAAATTCCAGTACTTGATGTTCCAGCACAAAAAGGTAAAGCTCCAGAACAACCTGGTGGTAAAGTTTGGCTGTATGATGTGGCAAATAATATTAATAATATTGCTATTAAAAGGCTTCTTTTATTCATTAGAAAAATAATTTAGGAGGCGAAATTTACATATTTTTAAGATATAATTAAGTTAAAATTAAAAAATAATTCAAAATTGTTTGACTTTATTACTTTTTAAGATTAATTAATTAACTTTGTACTCGAAAATTTTTTAAAATAATAACTTACAATTGATGATAAATAACGCTGAATTTCAGGACGAAATTGGAGAAAATCATATCGCAACAAGCGCTCAAAACCCTATAAGAAACGATGCTTTTTCAATTTCTGATGAAGAAAAAATTAGCATGATAAAAAAAGATGTTGAAAACATTCTGAATACACTTGGTATTGACCTTACAGACGACAGTTTAAAAGGAACTCCAAATCGTGTCGCAAAAATGTTTGTAAATGAGCTTTTTGGTGGATTAAATCCAAATAAAAAACCGAAAGCATCCACATTTGAAAATAATTATAAATATGGTGAAATGTTGGTTGAAAAAAACATCACATTGTATTCAACTTGCGAGCACCACCTGTTGCCAATTATCGGAAGAGCTCATGTTGCCTATATATCAAATGGAAGAGTAATTGGGCTTTCAAAAATGAATAGAATCGTAGAATATTACGCTAAAAGACCTCAAGTTCAAGAGCGTTTAACGATGCAAATTGTTCAAGAATTACAAATTGCTTTAGGCACTGAAGATGTAGCTTGTGTAATTGATGCTAAACATTTATGTGTGAATTCTAGAGGGATTAAAGACATTGAAAGTAGTACGGTAACTTCTGAATTTGGTGGTAAATTTAAAGAGGAACTAACCCGTAGAGAGTTTTTGAACTACATTCAAATGGATACGAAATTTTAAAAGGTTGTTAAATCGGTTAATCGTTAATCGTTTAATCGTATTCGCTATGATATTCAACGATAAACTATTTACAGATCAAACAATTTAATTATTAACCAAACAAAAAAATTATGTATGTGTTTTCATTTGAAAAATTAGATGTATGGCAAAATTCTAGAGAATTTATTTTTGATATTTATAAAATAACAATGAAATTTCCCTCAAATGAAGTTTATGGAATTACCTCTCAAATAAAAAGGAGTTCTTCATCAATTGCAACAAATATCGCTGAGGGAACATCAAGAAATACTAAAAAAGATAAAGCTCATTTTTTAACAATTTCATATTCATCAGCAATGGAAACTTTAAATCATTTGATTATTTCTAAAGATTTAGATTATTTATCCGCTGAAGATTATTTAATTTGTAGAAATAAACTTGAAAAAATATGTAATCAAATTAATAATTTAAAAAAATATTATCTTAAATCGGACATCTAAAACTTATTTTTCGAGCTAATAAACGATTAACCGACCAAACAATTAAACAATTAACCGATTAACGATTAACCCCATTCCCGATTAACCAAATTAACTTTTAACTATGCCATTATATAAATCACAAACTCTAAAAATATACAACTCACTCTCGGGCGAGAAGGAAGTTTTCACACCTATTAATGAAGGAAATGTGGGAATGTATGTTTGCGGACCTACTGTTTATAGCAATGTGCATCTGGGAAATGTTCGAACTTTTATGTCTTTTGACGTAATTTTCAGATATTTAAATCATTTAGGTTACAAAGTTCGGTACGTTCGAAATATTACAGATGTTGGACATATTGTGGATGACGTGGATGAAGGTGAGGATAAAATTGCCAAAAAAGCGCGTTTAGATCAGGTGGAACCAATGGAAATTGTACAGCGATATACTGTGGATTTTCATAATGTATTGAAATTGTATAATTTTTTACCACCAAGTATTGAACCAACCGCAACTGGACATATTATTGAGCAAATTGCAATTATCAAAAAAATTATTGATAACGGAATTGGCTATGTTGCCAATGGATCGGTGTATTTTGATGTTGTTAAGTTCAATGAAACCAATAATTATGGTCAGTTGAGCGGAAGAAATATCGATGATATGCTTGCCAATACTAGAGAACTTGACGGGCAATCTGACAAAAGAAATCCTCAAGATTTTGCACTTTGGAAAAAGGCAGAACCTCAACATATTATGAGATGGCCGTCACCATGGAGCGATGGTTTTCCTGGCTGGCACCTAGAATGTACCGCAATGAGTACCAAATATTTAGGAAATCATTTTGATATTCACGGAGGTGGAATGGACTTGAAATTTCCTCACCACGAATGTGAAATTGCTCAAAATGAAGCTTGTACTGGTCATACTCCCGTTAATTATTGGATGCATGCCAATATGCTTACTTTAAACGGTAAGAAAATGGCAAAATCGACTGGGAATAATATTTTACCAATGGAAATTATTACCGGAGAAAATACTATTTTAAGTAAGGCTTTTTCACCAAGTGTGACTCGTTTTTTTATGTTACAAGCGCATTATAGAAGCAATCTTGATTTTACAAATGATGCTATTTTGGCTGCCGAAAAAGGTTATTTTAGGTTGATGGAAGCTATTGATGGGTTGAAAGAAATCAATGCTAGTGCTACTTCTACCCTATCTATTTCAAACTGGGAAGCAGCTTGTTACGAAGCGATGAACGACGATTTTAATAGCCCGATTTTAATTGCGCAATTGTTTGAAGGCGTGCGTTTTATCAATTTATTGAAAGACAATAAAGAATCGTTAACTCAAAGTGATTTAGATTTATTTACATCTTTAATGAAAGGGTTTGTTTTCGACGTTTTAGGATTAGAAGATGAAAAAGCAGTTGGAAATAATAACGAAAAATTGGAAGGTGTCGTAAATATGTTGATTGAAATGAGAAATCAGGCTCGTGCCAATAAAGATTTTGCAATGTCAGATCAAATTAGAGACCAATTGCTAGCAATAGGAATTCAATTGAAAGATGGAAAAGACGGAACTTCATTTACCGTTTAATAGTATTTAAATATGTCTTTATCTAAAATACTTATTTATCCATTTGTGCTTTTAATTCGGTTTTACCAAATAGCAATTTCACCCTATACCCCATCAGCATGCCGATTTGAACCCACTTGTTCTTCCTATTTTTTAGAAGCATTGAAAATTCATGGTCTGTTTTATGGAAGTTATTTGGGAATAAAGAGAATATTGGGTTGCAACCCTTGGGGAAAAACTGGTTATGATCCTGTTCCAAAAAAATGTTCACACAATCATTAAAATAAATTGATTTTAAATTCTACTATTTTATCTATTTTTACCAATAAATAACAAATAAACAAAATTTCATCATGGTTTGGAATCCTTCAGAAGGCATTGATTTAGGTTTTTTTATGATTCGATACTACAGCTTAATGTTTGTAATCGCCTTTGGTTTAGGCTGGTACATCATGAAAAAAATATTTGAACGTGAAAACGAATCGATTGAAAAACTAGATTCTTTGTTTATTTGGACTGTTTTTGCAACTTTATTAGGAGCCAGATTAGGTCATGTTTTCTTCTATGATTGGGAATATTTCAGAAATCATTTGTCGGAAATATTGCTTCCATTCCGTTTTTCACCCAATTTTGAATTCACAGGTTTTCAAGGATTAGCGAGTCATGGTGCTGCAATCGGAATTATTTTAGCCATGTATTTCTTTAGTAAAAAGATAATGAAAAGACCTCTATTATGGGTTTTAGATCGTGTGGTTATTCCTGTTGCAAGTGGCGCAGTATTTGTTAGAATTGGTAATTTTTTCAATTCAGAAATTGTTGGTCACGAGACTACATCATCGTTTGGAATTAAATTTATAAAAGATTTTTACAGCCCAAGAGAAGTCGTAAATGCTACCAAAATCTCAAATACTAAAGAAGCTTACAATGCTATTGCAACGAATCCTCAGTTTGCCAATTTATTAGAACAAGTTCCTGCAAAACATCCAACCCAATTGTATGAGGCTATTAGTTATATTTTTGTTTTTGCAGCATTATATTATATGTATTGGAAAACAGATGTACGAGAAAAACAAGGCTATTTATTAGGAATGTTTCTGATATTGCTTTGGTCGGTTCGATTTGTAGTTGAGTTTTTAAAAGAAAGTCAAGGTGGTTTTGAGAGCGATCTTGGATTATTTTCAACGGGACAATGGCTAAGTATTCCGTTTATCATCATCGGATTCTTATTAATTTTAAAATCTAAGAAAATTGATTTAGTATAATATAAACTCAATTTAAATTCATAAACCATTTCTTTTAGAAGTGGTTTTTTTTTGGCACTGATTTCTCAAATAACCAATTAACCGATTTAACTTTTTCTTTGTTACTTTTGTGGTAAAAAAAAACAATTATCGTTTCCAGAATACCACAAATAACCGCATCAACAAATTAACAAATAACCCCCTGAATGAAAATAGTTTTCGCATCCAACAATAAAAATAAAATTCATGAAATTCAAAGTATGCTTCCTGAATCTATTCAAATAGTAAGTTTGGAAAGTATAGGATGTTTTGAAGAAATTCCAGAAACTGCTGATACTATTGAAGGAAATGCCATTTTGAAAGCCAACTATATCACTCAAAAATATGGTTTTGATTGTTTTGCTGATGATACCGGTTTAGAAGTAGATTCTCTTGATGGACAACCAGGAGTTTATTCAGCACGATATGCAGGCGAGCAAAGGAATGCCGACGATAATATGAATAAGTTATTGGAACAATTATTGGATAAACCAAATAGAAATGCCCAATTTAAAACTTTAATTGCGTTAAATTTAAAGGGAAAACAACATCTATTTACGGGAATTGCTTCGGGAGAAATCACTTTAGAAAAAATGGGAACTGGAGGTTTTGGATACGATCCAATATTTAAACCTACAGGATTTGAAAATACATTTGCAGAACTTTCACTGGAGGTAAAAAATGAAATAAGTCATCGTGGAAAAGCTACAAAAGCACTTTTAGAATTCCTTAAAAACATCTAATTTTTATAAGTTTCTAATAAAACGAAGAGCTATTTATTAACAATTTTTCTCAATCTAAAATCTTAATTCTGAAATCTTAATTATAAATTACTGATTATCAATTATTAATAAAATATCAATTCTGTGATTTCAATTAGTTATTAACAAATATTAGCCGTACTTTTGCAAAATATTTAAAATACTATATGAATAAATTTGAACAATTAGGATTAAGTGAATCGTTACTGAAGGCGATTTTAGATCTAGGATTTGAAAATCCGACCGAAGTACAGGAGAAAGCGATTCCCCTATTATTGGAAAAAGACACAGATTTAGTTGCGTTGGCTCAGACAGGGACAGGGAAAACGGCAGCATTTGGGTTTCCAGTCATTCAGAAAATTGATGCCGACAACAGAAATACACAAGCATTAATTTTATCTCCAACACGCGAATTGTGTTTGCAGATTACCAACGAACTTAAAAACTACTCAAAATACGAAAAAGGTATTAATGTGGTAGCAGTTTACGGGGGAGCTAGCATTACAGAACAAGCGAGAGAAATAAAAAGAGGAGCACAAATTATTGTTGCAACTCCAGGAAGAATGCAAGACATGATTAATAGAGGTTTGGTAAACATTTCTCAAATTAATTATTGCATACTTGATGAAGCAGATGAAATGTTAAACATGGGATTCTACGAAGACATTGTAAACATTCTATCTACCACTCCAGACGAAAAAAGCACATGGTTGTTTTCTGCAACTATGCCGGCTGAAGTTGCAAGAATTGGAAAACAATTCATGCACAATCCCGAAGAAATTACTGTAGGAACTAAAAATTCAGGTTCTGCAACCGTTTCACACGAATTTTATCTTGTAAATGCGCGTGACCGTTACGAAGCTTTAAAAAGATTAGCCGATGCCAATCCAGATATTTTCTCAGTTGTTTTTTGTAGAACGAAACGTGATACTCAAGCGGTTGCTGAAAAGTTAATTGAAGATGGTTATAGCGCAGCAGCTTTGCACGGTGATTTATCTCAAGCGCAACGTGATGGAGTGATGAAATCTTTTAGAGGTCGTCAAATTCAAATGTTGGTTGCCACTGATGTTGCAGCTCGTGGAATTGACGTTGACAATATTACTCACGTAGTAAATTATCAATTACCTGACGAAATTGAAACTTACAATCACCGTTCAGGACGTACAGGAAGAGCTGGGAAACTAGGAACTTCTATCGTTATTGTTACAAAAAGTGAATTGCGTAAAATTTCTTCTATCGAAAGAATTATCAAACAAAAATTTGAAGAAAAAACAATTCCTTCTGGAATTGAAATTTGCGAAATTCAATTGTTGCACTTAGCAAACAAAATTAAAGATACTGAAGTTGATCACGAAATTGACAACTACTTACCAGCAATTAACAATGTTCTTGAAGGTTTAACGAAAGAAGAATTAATCAAGAAAATGGTTTCTGTTGAATTCAATCGATTCATCGCTTATTACAAAAAGAATAGAGATATTTCTAATCAATCATCGGGATCTGAAAGACGTGACCGTAATGATGGTGAAGGTGGCCAAAGAGAATTTAATAACAATGGTGCCGTTCGTTATTTTGTAAATATCGGTTCTAGAGACAATTTCGATTGGATGTCATTGAAAGATTATTTGAAGGAAACTTTAGATTTAGGTCGTGATGACGTTTTCAAAGTAGATGTTAAAGAAGGATTCTCATTCTTCAATACTGAACCTGAACATACTGACAAAGTAATGGATATTTTAAATAATGTTCAATTGGAAGGTAGAAGAATCAATGTTGAGATTTCTAAAAATGATGGTGGCGGAAGACGTGACCATAACGGAAGAAGTTCTGGAGGTTTTGGTGGCGGAAGAAGTTCAGCTCCAAGAAGAGAAGGAAACTTTGCTCCAAGAAGAGAAAGCTCAGGCGGGTTTAGAAGTGATCGTAATTCAGCTCCAAGAGAAGGCGGTTTTGGAAGAAGAAGTGCCGCTCCTAGAGAAGGTGGTTTTGGAGGAAGAAGCGCTGCACCAAGAACAGGAGGTTTTTCTTCTGACAGAGGTTCAAGAAGCGAAGGTTCATCAGAAAGAGCACCAAGAAGATCAGAAGGTTTTGGAGATGCTCCAAGAGAAAGAAGACCAAGAAAAAGCTAACATTATTTGTTAATTTTCTTATAATTATAACAATAAACTACAAAATATCTTTAGTGTTTTATTACTTTTAGAGTTTTAAATCCAAAAATGAGATATTTTGTAGTTTTCTTTTTTATTCTATTTGCTAAAAACACCCTTTTTTCGCAAGAAACAACTCCATCCCAAAAAGTTTTTGGAACAATTGTAAATTATACTACCCAACTTCCACTATCAAATGTTAATATTATAAATATTAATAAAGTTAGGGGTACCGTTTCCGACACTAACGGAAAATTTGAATTAGAAGTTAGTGCTACTGATACCCTACACATTTCACTTATTGGATTTAAATCGATAAAAATCAGAGTTACCAACGACTGGTTTAAAATTAAAACTACCAAAATACAATTGACCGAAAGTGCTATTGCCCTTGAAGAAGTAGTCGTTCGTCCCTACGATTTAACTGGATATTTAGAAGTCGATTCAAAATTAATTCCTACAAAAGAAAATTACAGATACAGTATTTCAGGTTTACAACAAGGTTATGAAGCTGGTGAATATTCGCCTGGTGCTTTCAGTAAAGTAATGGGTTCCATATTCAATCCCGCCGATATGCTTTATAATTTCTTCGGCAAAAAACCTAAAGAATTAAAGCGACTAAAAAGCTTAAAGAAAGACGATACTGTAAGGAATTTATTAGCATCAAAATTTGACCGAGAGACCATTTCAGTGCTTCTAGGTATTGACAAAAACGATATTCCTGAAATTTTAGGACGTTGCAATTACTCAGAATCCTTCATAAAAACAGCCAACGATCTCCAAATCATGGATGCGATTAGCGAATGCTATGAAGAATATAAAATTCTGAAAAAGAATTAATTTTCTAATAAATGGAAAGTAAAAACCCTATTCTAACTACTTCCAATTTATGCGTTGGTTATTCTTCAAAAAAGGAGATAAAAACGATTGCATCCAACATTAATTTGACTTTGAAAAAAGGAGAATTGATCGCTTTAATTGGCGCTAATGGAATAGGAAAATCTACCTTATTACGAACATTAATTGGCATCCAACCTCCCCTATCTGGCGCTGTTATTTTAAACGGCAAAAATATTTTAGATTACGATTCTATTTCCTTTGCACAAAATTTGAGTATTGTATTGACAGAAAAATTACCGCCAAGTAATTTAACCGTATTTGAAATAATAGCTTTAGGAAGACAACCTTATACCAATTGGTTGGGCAATTTAACTGATAATGATATTTCTAAAATAAATGAAGCGATGGAGCTGACGCAAATCACTCCATTGGCAGATAAAAAGCATTATGAAATTAGTGATGGACAGCTTCAAATTGTTTTAGTTGCAAGAGCATTAGCGCAAAACACGCCTTTAATTATTCTAGACGAACCTACCACCCACTTGGATTTATTGCATAAAGTTAGTTTGTTTAAACTATTGAAGAAACTTGCAAAAGATACAAATAAATGCATCCTTTTTTCAACCCATGATATCGATATGGCGATTCAAATTAGTGATGAAATGATAATTATGACTGAAGAAAATGTGGTTCAAGACCAACCATGTAATTTTATTTCAAAAGGAAATTTTGATACTTTATTCAAAGATGAACATATCGCTTTTGATAGCGAAAAAGGAAAATTTATAGTTCAATAAAACTACAATTCAATCTGTCTTTTTGCTTCGCCAATTGCAAATGCAACTGAATTGGCTAAATTATAACTTCGTACCAACGGCGAAATAGGAATTTTTAAGTGATTCGGAAATTGATTTAAAATAGTGTCACTTAATCCCACACTTTCTTTTCCGAAAACCAACCAATCGCCCTCTTGATAATTTTCTTTCAAATATGATTTTTCAGCGTGAGAACTAAATAAAAATACTCGAGATTTATCTGGAATTTGAGCAATCCAATCTTCAATATTTTGATATTCTTTCCAATCCAAATGAACCCAATAATCCAAACCTGAGCGCTTCAAATTTTTGTCTGTAATTTGAAATCCGAAAGGATGAATTAAGTGCAATCTATTTCCGGTTCCTACACATAATCTTCCTATATTTCCGGTATTATTAGGTATTTCTGGCTCTACTAAAACGATGTTCAACATATTTATTTTAGATTTTAGATTTAAGGTTTAAGATTTAAGATTTGAGAAGTAGCTATTACATTAACTTCTCCCGATTTTAAATCGTTCAAATATACGTTTCCTATTCTGATTCTTACCAACCTCAACGTTGGAAAACCAACAGCAGATGTCATTTTTCTAACCTGTCGGAATTTTCCTTCATTTAAAGTAATTGAAGCCCAAGAAGTTGGACCATGTCGTTCATCACGAATTTTCTTGCCTCTTTCTCCAAAATTTGGAACTTCTGAAATTAAAAAAGCCTTACAAGGTTTAGTTTTATATTTTGATCCTTTAAATCCGATTTCAACACCATTTTGAATTTTATCAATTGCTTCCTGGGTAATAATTCCATCAACTTGAACGTAATATTCTTTATCTACTTTTTTACTACGCACTAATTCACTCATCATTCCATCAGTAGTTAAAAGAATTAATCCTTCAGAATCTTCATCTAAACGACCAATCGCCATGGTGCCTTCAGGAAAATCGTACAGTTCACCAAGCAATTTTTTATTCCTTTTTAATTGGTATATAAATTGGCTCAAATAACCATAGGGTTTGTTTAAAATAAAATGTTTGTGCATTTGAAAATGATTGAATTGCAAATTTACATTTAAAATAATAAATATTTTGTTTAACTATTATTGAAATTAGTTAAACAATTTATATCTTTACACTCTCAAATAAATACTAATGGAAAAGGAGTTTTCTGAAATTGAAATAGATCGAATAATCGAAATGGCTTGGGAAGACCGGACTACTTTTGATTCTATTCTAATGCAATTTGGGCTTAAAGAGCAGGAAGTCATTGATTTAATGCGAAGAGAAATGAAACCATCAAGTTTCAGAATGTGGCGAGCAAGAGTTCAAGGACGCAAAACGAAGCATGAAAAACTGCGAGATTTTCGTGAAGGCCGATTTAAATGCACGCGTCAGAGACAAATAAACAATAATAAAATATCTAAAAGATAAATGAAAAACATAGTAATCATTGGAGGAAGCAAAGGAATTGGGAATGCAATTCTGAAAGAAGCAATTGAAAATAACAAGGTTATAAATATCAGCAGAAACCTTCCAGAAATTTCTCATCCTAATTTGACTAACTTCCAATTGGACGTTTTAGCTTCAGAACTTCCAGATATTGAACAAGTTGATGTTTTGATCTACTGCCCTGGTTCAATCAATTTGAAACCAATTATGAGTTTGGGAATTGATGATTTTAGAAACGATTTTGAAATTAATGTAATTGGCGCTGTAAAATCGATTCAAAAGTATTTACCAACATTAAAAAAAGGAACAAACCCTTCAATAATTCTATTTAGTACCGTTGCTGCGAAATTAGGAATGCCTTTTCACGCAAGTATTGCTACAGCAAAATCGGGTGTAGAAGGTTTGGTAAAATCACTTGGAGCTGAATTAGCACCCACAGTTAGAGTAAATGCGATTGCACCAACAATAACAGAAACCTCATTATCGGCAGCAATTCTAAGAAATGATCGAATGAAAGAAAATATGATTGAGAGACACCCAATGAAAGGATATTTAAATCCAGAGGAAGTTGCGGGAATGGCAAACTTTTTAATGTCAGATAACGCAAAATCTATTTCAGGTCAAGTTTTTGAAATGGATTATGGAATTGTAAGTTTTAAAATATAACAAAAAAACATTAATGAAAAGTTACGAAAAAATTGAGATTTACGATACGAAATTAATTGAATCACTATCTGAAAATTACAAAACAATAATAGAAAATTTAGGGGAAGACGTTAACCGTGAAGGACTTCAAAAAACCCCTGAGAGAGTTGCCAAAGCAATGCAGTTTCTTACACATGGTTACGATTTAGATCCATTGGAAATATTAAAATCGGCATTTTTTACTGAAGATCACCAACAAATGATTGTGGTAAAAGACATTGAAGTTTACTCGATGTGTGAACACCATATGTTACCTTTTTTTGGAAAAGCACACGTGGCTTATATTCCCAATGGGAAAATTGTAGGTTTAAGTAAAATTCCTAGAATTGTAGATGCTTTTGCAAGAAGAATGCAAGTTCAAGAACGATTGACAGACGAGATTAAAAACTGTATTCAGGAAGCCTTAAATCCGCTTGGAGTGGCAGTTGTTATTGAAGCACAACACATGTGTATGCAAATGAGAGGAATCCAAAAACAAAATTCCTACACCACAACTTCTTCATTCACAGGAGCATTTGAAAAGGATAAAACTAGAAAAGAGTTCATCAGTTTGATTTCAAATAAATTGAGTTAATATCAAATTAGTTAATTTTCATTCGAACCAATTTATTTTTTCCAGCTAAAATAGCGGTATTGGAATTTTGAAATCTTAGAGTAAATATATCTTTATCGTCGGATAATTTATTCCAATTTTCGCCTTGATTATTAGAACTATAAATTCCTGTGGTTCCTACACTTATGATTCTTTTACCACTAGAATCAGGAACAAATTGAACACAGG
>CANKZE010000061.1 GCA_947488545.1 Bacteroidota bacterium | reverse complement strand
ACATTTCACGTAATTGAAAGGCAGCTACTATTAAAAATTCTAATTGATTATTACAGTTATCATTTAGAAGGATTCAGAAAACCAAAATCGGTAGAAGTGTTGAAAGAAGTATTTTCGTGATTACGGTTTTACTATCAATACTGAAGGAATATCACTCAACCAATCACTTTGAGAATCTACCAGTTTTTTCCAACTTTCTAAACTAATAACCATTAAATCATGTTGTTTTAACAATTCTTTTTCAATGACTTTATTTGTTAATAAACTCATATTGCTAGGATAGTTATTTTCTAAAGAATCAACTGCATTTGCAATAACAAAGTTATTTTTTATTTGACTATTACAATCTAAAACAGCAATTTTCGAATCGTTATTGTAGATTAATTTTTGCGCATAATCCAATAAAAATCCATCCTCAGCACTAAATATTGGAATAAAAACTTGATTTACCGTTTGCAGATCTTTATTGATTAATATCCCTAAAGGCATTTTAGTTTTTGAGATAATTTGTCTGGTTCTTTCATCAAAAGGCGAGTTTTCAAAAAGTCCTTCTTTTCCTGTAAACTTATCAATTAAACGATCTGGATTTATAATTCTTGTCGTGAATCCTAATACTTTTCCTAATAGCGTTCCTTCAAAAATTGATTTTCCAAGCCCTACAAGAAGCAAGTCATATTCCCCTTGATTTGCAATTTCTACGATATCCGTTTCTACATCTACGGTAGTTTTGAAAACTGTAGTAATTTGTTGGTCTAAAATTTTTGATTCATTTAAAATGGGAAGGAAACTATCAGTTTCATATTCCTCCATATTATTAACGTGCATTTCGTCGCTTAATACCAAATGCATTGCCGTAATATTTACATTTTCTTTTTGTTTTTTGACTAAGCTACTTGCCAATCGAAGCAAAGACTTTCCTTTTTCATTATTTCCAAAAAACAATAAAATCTTGAATTTACTTTTGCTATTGATTTCTTCTGGAACAAATTGATTTTTCGATTTAAATGCCCAATTTATCAAATTTAATGCTGGACCAGTCATAAAAGTAGTAACCAAAGCCATGATAACCATCATCGTAAATACCTGAGGAGTAAGTACTTTAAGGTCCAAACCTATATTTAAAACTACCAATTCCATTAACCCACGAGTATTCATTAAGGCTCCAATTGTAAGGCTGTCTTTCCAGCTTTGACCGACAAATTTTGCTGCCAAAGCACTTCCAAAGAATTTTCCTACTACCGCTACCAAGATAATGAAACCGGTAACTTGCCACATGTAAGGATCGTTAATTAATCCAATTTGAGTTCTTAAACCTGTAAATACGAAGAATAATGGCAATAGTAAAATTACAGATACATCTTCAACTTTTTCAATAAATATACTTCTGAATTTTGAAATATCAGGCATGATTACTCCGGTCATAAAGGCACCAAATAAAGCATGAATTCCAATTATATTAGTAGCATATGAAGATAATATGAGTGTTAGAAAAAATATTGCAACAACAGGTTTACTTAAATTTTCGCTTTTTGAATATAAATCACCAACTTTTTTCAAGAAGGGTTTTACAATAAAAAGCATAATAAGAACATAAAGTACTGAAAGCCCAATTACATATAATGCACTGTCGAAAGTTCCAGCTTTTACAATTGCAATCACTACTGCAAGTAAACACCAAGCGGTGATATCATCTGCGGCAGCACAAGTAATTACAATTGCTCCCAACCTGGTTTTATGAATTCCTCTTTCTTGTACAATCCTTGCTAATACTGGAAAAGCAGTGATACTCATTGCAATTCCCATAAATAGGCTAAAAGATAAAAATGAAATTCCTTCTGGTGCAAAAGTTTGGTAGACATAAAACGCTAATCCAATTCCTAATGCAAACGGAATTACAATGCTGGCATGACTTATAACAACCGCCTCATTTGCCTTATTTTTTAGTACTTTTAAATCCAATTCCATTCCAATAACAAACATGAATAGGATTAAACCAATTTGACTTAAGAACGATAAATTCCCAAGCGATTGAGCAGGAAATAACACTAAGGAAAACTCTGGGAAATACATTCCAAGTAAAGAAGGTCCTAGAAAAATACCCGCAATTATTTCTCCGATTACAGAAGGTTGCCCGATTTTTCTGAAAATCCATCCAAAAAAGCGGGCTACTATAATTATTGTAATTATTTGCGCCAATAATATTGCCAAAGGATCATTAAAATTGACAACCATAGAATTGATAAATTCATTCCAATGATCAGAGGGAGTTAAAACAATAGATGCCGTTTTAAAAGTTTCTAAAAACTTGCCTTTTGATATTATCCAATAAATTAAAGCGGTGAAACCACCAGTTACTATTAGATAAAAGAAAGTATTCTTAAAGTTTTTCATATGCAATTAAGCAGTAATTATATGCAAAGTTCCAAAAATCAAAGATATGAATTATACCAATTCATAATTCATTACAATTATTTAAAATTTGGTTTTTAATTATTAACGGATTTTTAAGCAAATAATTATTTGATTCACTTTAATTTTTCTATGTTTTAATTACCTTTGCTCGCGTTAATAACGAATATGAAAAAGAAATTAAATGTTGGTTTTTGGGAATACATCGCCCGTTTAATTCTTACCAATAGAATTACCATTTTAATTGCCATTATTGTCATCACTATTTTCCTAGGTTTTCAATGGAGAAATTTGAGTATGACTTATACTGAAGCAAACTTGCTTCCAAAAAAACATATCGTTAATCAACACTACGATGACTTCCTGTCTAAATTTGGAGAAGAAGGAAACTTAATCGTAATTGGCTTTCAAGACCCAAATTTTTTCACTCCAAATGCCTTTTCCGAATGGAATGAATTGATGTCAGGGCTAAAATCATCCAAAAATGTAGAATTGGTGGTTTCTATTAGCGATCTAAAAAAACTACAGAAAGATACCCTTGCTCAAAAATTTGAATTGGTTCCGTTAATTGATGATAATCAGAAAAATGACCAAGCTTATTTACAAAACATTAAAACGGAATTGTTTACTAATTTACCTTTTTATGAAGGCCTTTTATTCAATAAAAAATCAGGAAGTATTCGATCTGCAGTTTATTTGAAAAAAGAAATAGTTAACACAGCGGAGAGGAAAACGTTTATAATTGAAACGCTAATTCCAAAAATTGATAAGTTTGAAAAAAGTACAGGAATCGATCTTCGAGTTTCAGGAATGCCCTACATTAGAACTATAAATGCCGAGAATATGAAAGGGGAAATCGGGCTGTTTATTGGTGCCGCATTATTAATAACCTCACTCATATTTTTCTTCTTTTTCCGTTCGTTTAGAGCAACATTTATTTCTATTTGTATTTTACTTTTTGGAGTAATGTGGTCCTTTGGAACCTTAGGTTTGTTTAAATATAAAATAACAATTTTAACAGCAATAATCCCGCCTTTAATAATTGTAATTGGAATTACAAACTGTATTTTCCTTATCAATAAATACCAACAAGAAATAAAGTTGCATAAAAACCAAGCTAAAGCTTTGCAACGTGTTATTTCTAAAATTGGAGTTGCAACTTTAATGACCAATCTTACTACAGCTGTTGGCTTTGCAACCTTCATGATTACCGGCAATGAACTCCTTTATGAATTTGGATTGGTAACTTCAATAAACGTGATTACTGTTTATTTATTGACGCTTTTAATTGTGCCAATTATGTACAGTTTTATGCCGATGCCAAAGGAAAAACATCTTTATCATTTAAGTAAAAACTATTTATCTTCTGTTTTAGGTTGGGTTGAAAAAGTGGTTAAAACCAAACGGACTTATATTTATACTGTATACGTTTTATTACTTTTATTTAGTGTAGTTGGGGTGATGCAAATGAAAGTTTCGGGCAGTTTAATTGGCGAAATGCCAAAAAGCGCTTCGTTTTTTAAAGACATTTTATTTTATGAAAAAGAATTCAACGGGGTAATGCCACTTGAAATAATGATTAACACCAAACATAAAAAAGGGGTTATGAAGTTATCGACCATGAAAAAAATGGACGAATTGCAAAAAACAATTGAACAAATTCCCGAGCTTTCAAAGCCAGTTTCAGTGGTGAATTTAGTGAAATATTCAAAGCAAGCCTTCTATAATGGGAATCCTGAATATTATGAATTGCCCACTTCACAAGAGCAGGTTTTTATTCTTTCGTATGCTAAGAATGCAACTAAAAACACCAAAGACAACTTGATGAAAAGTTATGTTGATTCAACCGGTCAATACGCAAGAATTACAACCTATATGAAAGATATTGGCACTAAAGAAATGGCAAATATCGAAGAAAAATTGAAGAAAAAAATTGAGGAAATTTTCCCTAAAGAGCGTTACGAAGTTACATTAACTGGTAAAGCATTAGTATTTCAAAAAGGAACTTCTTATTTAATTAATAATTTAATTGAGTCATTAATATTTGCAATTTTATTAATAGCTGGGTTAATGGCTTATATGTTCCGTTCAGCTAAAATGATTTTTGTATCGGTTATTACCAATATTTTACCGCTTTGTATTACCTCGGGATTAATGGGTTATTTGGGAATTCCTTTAAAGCCATCTACCATTTTAGTATTTAGTATCGCCTTTGGAATATCGGTGGATAATGCCATTCAGTTTATGGCAAAATACCGTCACGACTTAAAAATGAATAACGGAAAAATAAAAAAATCGGTGTTTAGTGCTTTGCAAGAAACAGGGGTGAGCACTTTTTATACTTCTATCGTTTTGATATTCGGATTTGCCATTTTTACTCTTTCAAGCTTTAGCGGAACGGTAGCGCTTGGAGGATTAATTTCCTGTACTTTGCTTTTTGCAATGTTTGCCAACTTATTGGTATTACCAGCATTGGTGTTAACATTTGAAAAAAAGAAAGCGATACAAGAAGAATAGTTACGACTTAATAATGTCTTCAATTATTTTCAAATGATGGTTCGTATGAATTTCTAAAAAACGAATGGTCTCCTTTTTTTTCAATTTTCCAAAGTAAGGATGTTCAAAATAATGATTGTTAGAAAGACTTTCTAATTCCTTTATACTATTTCTACTTTTGTTGATATGCTCTTGTAATGAGTGAAGATCAATGGCTGAATTTGGAACAACAATTTGAGGAGCTTTTGCTTTTCCTCTTGGAATTTTACCAAGAATAAAAATTAACAATTTACCCGCTCTGAACTTCCATTGGTATTCCTTTGGGTTAGATCGTAAAATAACTGTTGTAATTCCGTTGATAGTTAACAGGGAATGTTCTATATGCCAACCAACATTTGATTTAGAAATCTCAGAATTTTCTTTTGCAAAAAGCGGAATTCTAGATTCAAATTGGTCTAAAAGTGTTTCTAAATTCTTCATGTTATAATTTTAATTTCATTAGTAAATCGGTCTGTTTATCATCACCCAAAATAAATAGATGCTCATCAAATACCACAAAACCATTTTTCTCATAAAACCGAATCGCTCTTTGATTTTTTTCCCAAACTCCCAGCCAAATGAAATCTAATTTTTTATCATTTGCAATAGCAATAGCTTTTCCTAAAAGTAACTGACCAACTCGTTTCCCGAGATATTCTTTGGAAACATAAATTCGTTCAATTTCAAGAGAGTTTTCATTTTGCAATTCTTTTTGGGCTTCATAATAATTTTATATGGGTTTTAATTTAAGTAAAGATATTAATTTCCATAAAAAAACCATCAAGCAATTGATGGTTTTTTTTATAATTTAAATAACTATTAGCTTAATAATTGCATGATTAAAGTTGGATATAATCCAATAACTAAGTTCATCACTATTGATAGAACTGCAACTGCATAAAATGCAAATGGAGTTGCCTGTTTTTCTTCTGCAGCATCCTTAGTGTACATTGCCAAAATTAATTTGAAATAGTAACCAATGCTAATAATCGAGTTGATTACAGCTGCAATAACCAAGATTAAATAGCCTGACTGAATGGTTTGTGTAAACAACATTAGTTTAGCGAAAAATCCTGCAAAAACTGGAATACCCGCCATTGATAACAATGAAGCAGTAAGCACAGCAGCTAGTATCGGATTGGTTTTCCCTAATCCATTAAAGTGAGAAATTTCTTCGTTTCCTTTGTCTTTACAAACGTATAATAAAACGGTAAAGGCAGCAATTCCAGCAAGGGAATAAGCGGTTGCATAATACAATAAACTTCCCGCAGCTGTTGTAGCACTTAATAATGCCATTAGCATAAATCCTGCGTGAGAAATACCTGAAAAAGCCAACATACGTTTAACATTCGTTTGCTTTAATGCCATAATATTTCCTACAGTCATCGATGCAATTGAAATAACTACAATTACAATTTGAAATCCGTAAGTAATTTCAACATTCATTGCAGTTAGTAATTTATATAATGACGCCATTGCAACTACTTTTGCCAATGTGCTCATTGTTGCTGTTGTTAATGCTGGAGCACCTTGATACACGTCTGGAGCCCAAAAGTGAAACGGCACTGCCGCAATTTTGAACAACATTCCAATGGTTAATAATACAATTCCGATGAAAAACCATGAAGGCAATTCGGCAGATCGAGTATATTCGCTAATTTCAGTAATATCAAAAGTTCCCATTGCTCCATATATTAAGCAAATTCCAAAAAGTAATATTCCTGAGGCAAAAGAACCCATAAGGAAATACTTTAATCCGGCTTCATTACTTTTTATATTCATTCGGTCTGAAGCCGCTAAAATATAAAGTGAAATAGATAGAATTTCTATTCCTAGGAAAAACATTGATAAGTTCCCAAAGGATACCATGGCAACTGCTCCCGACAATAAGAATATTTTTATAGCAATATAATCGGATATTTTTGTTTGGTGTTTTTCGTAAAAATTATCACTCAGTGCTACCAAGAAAATAGTTAATACAATGAATAAACTCGAGAAGGCAACAGAGAATTTATTGACCACAATCATATTGTTGTAGTAGGTTGCTGGCGAATTTAATTCGGAAAGTGTTAGGCCTAATATTCCCATTAATCCAAGAATTGTTACTGGAATAATTGCTTTTCTGAAATTCATGATTTCAAATAAAAGGCATAAAACACCTAATCCTATTATTGCTATTAATGTATTCATTTTTTAAATTTTAGATTGTAAACTGAAAGCGAACTTTAGTTGTAAACCGTTGTATTATTATTAATTTAATTTCTTAACCAAATCTATTGATGCTAACTAATATCGATTCTAATGATGGAGTAATTAGGTCTATTATAGGTTTTGGATACAATCCAAAAAAGAATAAAACCGCCACAATTATCGATAATGAAATTCCTTCATTCCAAGTAATATCAGAAAATACTTTAGTATTTGTTTCTCCCAACATTGCTGTTTGAAACATCTTCAACATATAATAAGCTCCTAAAATAATTGTTGTACCACCCAAAACTGTGAACCAAAGATTAATTTGAGAGATACTATATAGAACTGTAAATTCACCTATAAAGTTAAATGTTGGAGGCAACGCTACCGAAGCCAAAACTAAAATCATGAATAAAGAAGTAAATTTTGGCGCATGGGTGCGAATACCACCTAGTTCAGCAATTGTATTGGTTTGGTACCTGCGATTGATGATTTCACCAGCAAGAAATAATCCTACAATTACAAATCCGTGGGAAATCATTTGTAAAACTGCACCAATTAAACCATCAATATTCAATGTATAAGCACCGGCTGTAATTAATCCAACGTGAGCTAATGAAGAATAAGCTAATAGTCGTTTTAGATCTTTTTGGCGCAAAGCCACGATTGATCCATAAATAGTTCCTGCAATTCCAATCGCAACCAAAATATAAATGTGAATTTTAGCCGTTTGTGGCGCAATTTGCAATTGCCAACGAAGGACACTGTACAATCCCATTTTCAACATAATCCCAGATAGCAACATGGTTCCTACCGTTGGTGATTTTTGATACACATTGGCTTGCCATGAATGAAATGGAATTAATGGAATTTTGATTGCATAAGCTAAAAAGAAGGCTAGGAAAATCCAAAATTGTTCATTTATTGTCAAATTCAATTTTGCAAAATCTGCCAAAAGGAAATTGTTTGTTTTGGTATATAAGTAAGCGAAAGCGGCCAACATAAATAGTGAACCAGCAATGGTATAAATGAAAAATTTAACAACCGCTTTTTTGCGTTCTTCGGCATCACCGTTACCCCAAATTAGTGCAATAAAATAAATTGGTATCAACGATAATTCCCAAAACATGTAATATAAAATTCCGTCACCAGCTAAGAATGTTCCGCACATTGCAAAAGCCATGAATAAAATTAATGCATAAATAGTTTTGCTATTATTGAAGTTGTTTGCAAATGAGGAATAGATAATTATTGGCGTTAAAGCTAAAGTTAATAACACCATTGCCATTGCCAAACCGTCTGCCTCAAGTATCATGGAAACATTAGGGTTTACAATCCAAGGAGTAATATAACTGATATCGAAACCAATGTTAAATTGGTTCAATAACATTAATGCATATCCGAAAACAGCTAAACTAAAAAATAAGGCAACTTTTGAGGCTAATTTATTACCTGAAAAAAAGGTAGCTAGTGCGCCAACTAAAAGTAAAATTAAAAGTATCGATACATTCATAGTATAATTATTGAGCTATAAATAAACAGGTTAATATCACGCAAACTCCCAAAACGAAAGCAAAAAGGTATAATCCAATACTTCCGCTTTGAACTTTTCTTCCTTGGGTTCCAATTGCCTCTGTTGCTTTTCCAAAACCGAATACGAATTTCGATAATCCGGTTTCAACTGTGTCTCTAAAGAAACGAGAAGCGGCATTTAATGGGTTTACAATTAGCATTGTATAGGCTTCGTCTACATAATATTTATTGTAAATTATTTTTGAAATACCAGTGATATTCTCATCTTCAGCTGGCAATTCACTTTTCTTAATGTATTTAATATAAGCAACTGTAATTCCAACAATAGCTCCAACTAATGCAATTCCCATTAAAATATAGGAAGTAGAATTTAAAGCTTCTTCGTGACTTACTTTACTAATAATTGGTTGTAAATAGTGGTTCAACCAATAGCTTCCTGGGAAATTAATTAACCCACCAAAAGTAGCTAACATTGCTAATACAATAAGTGGAATGGTAATCAATGAAGGAGATTCGTGTAAATGACTTTTTTGGTGTTCAGTACCTCTAAATTCTTTAAAGAACGTAAGATACATCAATCGGAACATATAAAAAGCAGTCATAATAGAAGCTACTGAACCAATAATCCAAAGTGGCATATTCTCATGGAAAGCAGTCATTAATATTTCGTCTTTAGACCAAAAACCTGCAAAAGGGAATATTCCAGAAATGGCCAATGAAGAAATTAACATGGTAATAAATGTAATTGGCATTACTTTTTTCAATCCTCCCATTTTACGCATGTCTTGTTCGCCATGAAGTGCATGAATTACAGATCCTGAACCTAAGAACAAACAAGCTTTGAAAAATGCATGTGTAATTACGTGGAAAACCGCTACTTGATAAGCACCAAGCCCTAAAGCAAGAAACATTAATCCTAATTGTGAAACGGTAGAATAGGCCAATACCTTTTTGATATCGTTTTGTAATAATCCAATAGTTGCGGCAACAAGCGCAGTTATAGCTCCAATTATGGCAATTAAGTTTTGAACGTCTGGTGCTAAATCAAACAAGAAGTTTAATCTTGTAATCATAAAAATACCAGCAGTTACCATCGTTGCAGCGTGAATTAAAGCTGAAACCGGAGTAGGACCCGCCATTGCATCTGGCAACCAAGTATACAATGGAATTTGAGCTGATTTTCCTGTTGCACCAATAAATAAAGCAAAAGCTGCAATGCCAATCCAAAAAAGAGTTGCTGGATTAGTACCTTCTAAAATGCGTTCGTGAATTCCAATAAAATCGGCGGTATTGAATAAACTTGCAATGATAATTATTCCAATAAGCAAACCTAAATCACCAATACGGTTCATGATGAATGCTTTTTTTGCGGCATCATTATAATCTTGGTTTTTATGCCAAAATCCAATTAGTAAATAAGAACAAAGTCCAACGCCTTCCCATCCAATAAACATAATCAGTAAATTACTACCCATTACAAGAGTAATCATGAAAAAGACAAACAGATTTAAATAGGCGAAAAATTTGTGTAAGTTTTCATCGTCGTGCATGTAACTGATAGAATACATATGAATTAACGAACCTATTCCTGTGACAAACAATAACCATAATAGTGATAATTGGTCCAAAAGGAAACCAAATTTCACACTGAAATTGCTGAATTTTATCCAATCAAATAAGTTAATTACAATGGCTTGGTGCGTTTCATTTACTTTTAGAAAAAAGAAAATTGAAACAGCAAAAGAAACCACAACTGTAAAAGTTCCGATAGTTCCAGAAAGTGTTTTTCCAATTTTTTTCCCGAAGAAAACATTGAATAAAAACCCTATAAAAGGTGATAATAGTAAGACTAAAGCTAAATTGGTATCCATTAAATTATCCTTTTAAATTTTTTAAATTATCGATATCAATCGAACCTAAATTTCTAAATATTGAAACCAATATTGCCAATCCTACCGCAACTTCAGCCGCCGCAACAGCCATAGAGAAGAATACAAAAACCTGTCCTTGGGCATCTTGGTGATAAGTTGAAAAGGCTACAAAAAGCAAATTCACCGCATTTAGCATGATCTCAATCGACATAAATACGATAATGGCATTTCGTCTGTACAATACTCCAAATACTCCAATACTAAAAAGTATTACAGCAAGGAAAATATAGTTTTCAATCCCTATTTGATTTAAAACATTGTTCATATTATTTTTGTATTTTTTCTTTCTTAGACAATAAAACGGTACCTATCATAGCTACTAAAAGTAGAATGGATGCAAATTCAAACGGCACCATATATTCGTTTAGTAAAACGTTTCCTAACTTATTAATAGATTGAAAATCTTCACCAGTTGCATCATATTCTCCCATAATTGGTTTAGAATTCACAAAAAGGGCAATTAAAATAGCACAAGTTAAACCGAACAAAACGATCGCACCCAAACGGGTTACACGAGGTTTGTGAACTTCATTTTCTTTGTTCAAATTCATTAACATGATCGTAAACAAGAAAAGAATCATAATCGCTCCAGAATAGACTATAATATGAACAACAGCCAAAAACTGAGAATTCAATAATAGGTAATGACCTGCAATTGAGAAAAAGCAAATCACCAAATAGATAGCACTATGTATTGGGTTTTTAGTGAAAACCGTCAAAAAAGCGGTCGATAAAGTTATCGCTGCTAATACACAAAATATAATTAGAAATGGAGTCATTAGTTGGCGTTGTTAAGTTGAGCGTTTTGCATAGCAACGTCCAAAGGCATCACTAAGCGATCTTTTCCAAAAATAAAATCTTCTCTTTCGTAGCTTGCAGGAACCAATTCCTTAGAGATAGTAAGGTAAATTGCATCTTTCGGACACGCTTCCTCACACAATCCACAGAAAATGCAACGCAACATATTGATTTCATAAATCGAAGCATATTTTTCCTCACGGTACAAATGCATCTCGTTCGCTTTGCGCTCTTCCGCCTTCATTGTAATAGCTTCAGCAGGGCACGACAATGCGCACAATCCACAAGCAGTACAATTTTCACGACCGAGTTCGTCGCGTTTCAACATGTGCTGACCACGATAAACAGGGCTCATTTCTCGAACTTGCTCTGGATATTGAATCGTTACTTTTCTACGAAACAAGTGTTTGATTGTAATAAACAAACCTTTAATTATCGCAAGCAAATACATGCTTTCCAAAAAAGTCATTTTCTTGTTAGAAACTTCCTTTTTTCTTCCCGATAAGGAGATACTTTGTATTGACATTTTTATTTTTTTATTTGAAGCTTAATCCTGCTTTCCGTTTCAATCCACGCTAAAAAGCGTGGGATTTACACTGCAATCAGGGCTAGGGCATTCAGGTATTTATTTTATTTTTCTTTTAATTATTATTTTTTGTAACCAATTTTATTTCTCTCGACTTTATTTTCTTGCTTTTCAATCATTTCATCCAAGTAATTAAAAACCAATTCAATGTTCTTGTCGTGATTCACTAACTTCTTTTTAATTTCCTCAATTTCAAGTTTAACATTTAAAGATTCTGTAAATACCATCGGCAAGTATTTTGAATGTTCCCCTTGTTTAATGGTGCCAAATTGGCTCCTTAAAATTTCAAATTCTGACTTCGTTAATTCAAACATAAAGTCTTCAGGAAATCTATCAAATTTCTTCTAACTTGTCTCTTTAATTGTTTCGTTTCAACTCCATAAAGCCTTGCTAAATCTGAATCTATCATTACTTTTTGG
>CANKZE010000060.1 GCA_947488545.1 Bacteroidota bacterium | reverse complement strand
TTCTAAAGAAAAACATTAACAAAGAAAGTGACGCAATACCAAAGAAAAGTAGATGATCTTGAGAGTTTGGGCTCCAAACATCTAATGCTTTGTAGACAAAAAATATAGAAGCAAAAAGATAAATGTAAGGGGTGTATTTTAAATATTTCATGATAAATAATTATTAATTAGCCTGATCGATTTCTCCGGTGATACTTTGGGAATTCACAATTTTAAAATCTTTACTAAAATCAATTCCTTCTCCATAAGATATCCCTTTCGGGTCTGTAAATTTAAACTTTTTTTCGGTATAAAACCATTCATTTTTTTGATCAAAATACAATTGAGAAGTTTCTAATACCTGTCCCATTTCATTGGTGATTCTTACATTGCCTTTCAAATCAATTAAATTGGGAACTTTATAGGAAACCGCATAATTGGAAGTTACAAATGTTCTTTTATTATTGGCATCAAATAAAGTTACGTTTATCCCTTTTGGAAATTCGGTAAATGGGTAAGTCACCGAAGCATAATCTAACATTTTAGGGCTTATCAATATCGATTTTATTCTACCAGAATCGGTATATTTCATATTAAAATCGTCGGCCTCTCCGCTTGGAGCAAATTCTGAAAAATTTTGTTTTTGGACTTCCTTAAAATTACTTTCACAAGAAAACAGTGCTGTTACTAATAGAAGTAAAAGGCCAAAATTTCCGATTTTGAATTTTTTGAAAGTCATAATTTGGGACGATTAAAATCTGAAGATATCAGACTATTATTTTACTAATAGAAACGTCTTTTTTGGAACCATTTGTCGTTTAGAGAAAATCCTATTGATATATTGGTATAATTTTCCTGAACTAAATTAGCTGAAGTAGTTCCTCTTTGTCCATATTCTAAACCAACATTAATATTTGAAAAGACTCCCATAAGTGGCAATCCTATACCCGCTGTTACGGCGTAATCCTTTACAGACGTATTGTTGATTATCAATCCGGTATTTTCATATCTCACACCACCTCTATATATTATTTTCTCATAATATTTTGAAAAGGTATTGTAGTTAGGAATGTAAAAACCCCCAAGTGCAAATCGGGTTGAGTTTTCATAATTAACATTATTTATATCATTAAATCTGTTCCCCATGCTGCTACTTTTTTGAAAAGTAATTTCAGTACCAAGCATCCATTTTTTATTTTGACCAAGACCAAATCCTACGGCTAATTTTGAAGGTATTGTCAAATTTGTATTGGCAACATCCACATCTAATGGCTCAACAAGGATTTCAGCTCCTGAAGAGGAATATTGAATTGTAGCAATATTTCTAGAGTTCAATGAACTTAATTTTGAATCAGGCGAGTAGGTTACACTTGCAAAACCATTCAATTTTTTGTTGATTGGCGTATTAAAGTTAAGCCCTGCTGTCAAGGTTCCTCCAGTAATATCTGATAAATTTTTCTCTCTTGTTCCGTATTGAATTCCTTCAATAAATCGGAATGAATACGTTTGAATTTTTCCGAAATTGTAACTGTAATCTACTCCAACACTTAATTTTTTTGTAAGGGCATAACCAACACCAAAAAAGACTTTGTTGATTCCCCCTGTTCCAGAGTATTGTTTAATTTCTTCTGGATTAGTAGCTGTTGCAGCGATATTTGATTGAATATTATAACCTACAGATGAATACGGCATTAAACCAAAACCAACTCCAAATTTCCCTAAAGGAAGTCCTACGGCTAAATAATCTACAGCTGTTCTTCTTGCCTTTTCGCTTTGCTTATTAGTTGATAAATCGGTCGTTAAATAGGTTCCACCCAAAGAAAAGGTAGTTAATTTAAGATTTGAATAAGAGGCTGGGTTTTGAAAATTCAGGTGAATACTATCTGAGTAAATTGTCAACCCTCCCATTGCACGATTTTCGGCAGTTCCTTTAAATTTTACATCTCCAATTCCATAAAATGAATATGGAGAGGAAGTTCCCTGTTGGGCAAATGAAATTAAAGTAAAAAATAAAAAAACGGGTACTATAAGTTTTTTAATCATTTTTGATATTGTGTTGAAATGTTTGGTTCAAACTCTCTAATAGAAAATTTGAATTGGCAAATATGGTATTTTTTAATCGTTTAGCCAAAAATTCTGCGTCTCCACCAGTTAAAATTATAATAAATTTAGGATAAACGGCTTCATATTGAGAAATAAAACCTTCAATTTCGTTAATAACGCCATTTATCACCCCTGAATTTATTGCTTCAAAAGTAGAATTTCCAATAAAAGGTATTTCTTCCAATTCTGAATCTTTGTCTTTAATAGATTCTACAGACAACAATGGCAATTTAGCGGTATAATTGTGAAGCGATTCAAATCTGAGGCGTATTCCAGGCGAAATTGCACCACCAAGATAATTGTCGTTATCATCAATGAAATCATAGGTAATACAGGTTCCAGCGTCAATTACCAAACGATTTTGATTGGGATATTTTAAAACGGCGCCACTCGCCAAAACCATTCGGTCAATTCCTAAGGTATTGGGTGTAGAATAAGTATTTGTAAAGGGAAAAGGAAAATCAGAAGAAATAAAATGAATGTTTACTTTACTTTCAAATTCTAAAAAGGCTTCTTTTGGGATATTTCCAACAGAGGCAACCACCAATTCGGATGCTTTTTTATATTTATTTAAAATAAAATGCAGTTGATTTTCAAGATCCGAACTATTAAAATAAAACTGTTCTAAAAGGGTACTTCCCTCAAATACAGCTACTTTAATTCTGGTATTTCCGATATCGACTGCTAAAAGCATAATTTATTATTAGTTGGCACAAAGGTACGAATTGATTTTTTTTAATAATTGTTTTGTATAAATTAAAATTCGCCCTATATTTGCCCCCGCTAAGCAAGGTACCTTAGCTCAGTTGGTAGAGCAATGGACTGAAAATCCATGTGTCCCTGGTTCGAACCCTGGAGGTACCACAAAACCCCTCATAATCAATTGATTATAAGGGGTTTTTTGTTGTTAATTACTTTATATGCCACACTTTTTATATGTTATATTTTCAAAATCTAAAACCAAATATTATTTAGGTGAAACGCATGATATTACGGAGAGGCTTCAGCGTCATAACAATCACACTTACAATAATTCCTTTACTAAAATAGCCGACGATTGGGAAGTCACTTTAACTTTTGAATGTGTAAATAAAACGGATGCATTGTATTTAGAAGCCTTTATCAAAAGAATGAAAAGTAAAGTTTTTATTGAAAAAATCATTCAAAATCCTCAAATTTTAACTGATATATTATCTAAAAAATAATGAAATCCATGTGTCGCTGTTTCTCCCGAAGCTTCGGGACTGGAGGTACCACTTAAACCCTTGATAATCCTTTGATTATTAGGGGTTTTTTGTTTTGTGTATATTCAACCTAAGATTTATTTTATGATTAAAAATCAAAAGTTTATTTATATCAATACTACTATTACAAATAAAGAAATTTGACACTTTTCATAATAAAAAATAAGAATTAAGAGTTATAATAGTGTAATCCTTAACGCTTTATTGCAATGAAAAAATGCACTTCCCTCTTTGTAATTCTATTTGCTACTCTATTACTTATTCAAGAATCCTATTCACAAAACAATACAACTGTTCGAGGTGTGAAATTATCATATGATAGTAAGAAACGGGTAATGACCCTTACCACATCTCACAAAATAATGTACACCAATGATTACGATTTAGACGTTTGTATTGAAATAAATAAAGGGTATTCTCTAAAAATGGTTATGAATGGAATTACTTACTCTATGACCGAGCCTTATTTTAAACATATTGGACATACAAGAGAAATGGGATGGGCTTTTAGCACCACTCAACCTAGAGGATTGAAGACGATAAAAGAAAACTACATTTATCAATTTTCCGATGTTCAACCGGGTGAAGAATATGTTATGACTGTTAGTACTATTTGTGACGATAAGTATGTTACCAATGAAGAAAAAGGCTCTATAGTTATTGAATAACAAAAAACCACTTGCCGAAACAAGTGGTTTAAATAACAACTAACAAATTCAAAAAATATTATTGTTTTACTAACTTCAAAGTAGTTTCTCTATCGTTAGTATCGGAAGCTTTTACTAGGTAAATACCATTATTCAAATCACTAATTTCAAATTGTGATTCGGTACTAAAATTGCTTTTATAACTTTTTACCAATTGTCCCGTAATTGAATAAATTTCAACTTTAGTGGTATTGGCACTTAAAGTAAAATTATTGGAAGTTGGATTTGGCGAAAGTATAATTGCTTTAGCTGCTTCAATTTCGTTATTTCCTAAAGTAGATAATTTGTTTCCATACACAAAAAACTGTCCTGCATTTATTGAAATCGGTGCATTTACATCAGTAACGGTAATACTTGAATTATCCATCAAATTGTACCATGTTCCAGCATACGGAAATGAGGGTACAATAGTCAAATTGGCTACAGAAAAGTTTGCCAGTACCACAACATTTTTCAATTGAGTTGACGGCAAGGAATTGTCAAATATATAAATTCTTTGCTTCACATTATTTCCATCAGGGCTGATAGCATAACTACCTTCAAAAACTGGTTCGGTAATTTTTAAAGCATTCATTTTAGCCCAATCGTTATAAATTTTAGCTCTTTCTGTTACTGCCAACCAGTTTCCAGTCCATTGAGGCTGTGGCTTGGTGTTTAACTTGCAATCTCCAGGTGTAGGATCAGATTCGGTATTCACCGTACCATTATTACAATCATAAATAGAATTCTGCATCCCTAAAGCAGCAAAATGCCATATCATTTTTGGCCCTGGAACTAATAATGAGGTAGCTCCAATTGCTGACATTCTTCCTAAAGCGTTGTTCAAATTTCCAAATGGAGAAGCCGTTCCGCCAGAATTTCCATAAGTCATTGCACTGTACATTAATCTTTCTTTATCATGACTTTCTGGATAACCCATTACCCTTTTTCCTAAAAATCCGGAATGCGCATCACTACCAATTCTATATATATCTGCTCCATTAGCATACCCTTCAATAAGTTGTGTATAAGCATAAGTCATCTCGCTCCACATCATTACCCCTTTACTTGGTGTTTCTGACAATCTATAGTTGGCCCATTCTTTTTCTTCATTATCCGCACCTAAATGTTCGAAAATAGCATAATGAGTTGGGTCTAAACTCCAAGAATAATCAGCATAGTTTTTCAAAACATCTACTCTATCTTGCTGATAAGCATTAGTATTAGCTTCGCTTCCGGTAGCATTTTGTGTAAATCCTTTGGTTAAATCCCAACGGAATCCATCAATTTTAAACTCTTCAATCCATTGTTTTACTACACGTCTAGTATAATTTTGTGTACGCGATTGTTGGTGATTAAAATCACTTCCTACACTATAACTGTGCGTAGCAACCATATTGAAATACGGACTGTCAGATGCAGGTCCGCCCCAGCCATCGCCATCTGGATCATTCATCCACATTCTATTCATTGCGTTTCTTCCAAAAGCATGGTTTAATGCAATATCTAAAATTACAGCTATTCCATTTTGATGACATAAATCAACAAATTCTTTCATTTTCTCTTTTGGACCGTAGAATTTATCTAAAGCCATATGATACGAAGTATTGTAACCCCAGCTTTCATTTCCTTCAAATTCCATTACGGGCATTAATTGAATAGCATTTACTTTTAGATTTTTAAAATAATCAATTCTATTGATCAATCCTTGAAAACTTCTCGTTTGATCAAAATCTCTAATTAAGACTTCATAAACAATTAAATCTTCTTTTTTAGGTTTGTTGAAATTCGTTACCTGCCAATTGTAAGGGGTTTCTCCAGTTTTTAATACCGTAACTTCTCTTTGTTGGCCTGCTGGGTAAGCAGGAAGATTTGGATAGGTAGAAGCTGGAATATAAGGGTCATCAAATGGTGATAAAACCAAAGTTGAATACGGATCTGCTGTTTTTACTAATGCTGGAGAACCTGCAATTGGGGTCATATCTACCACCCAATATTGGTAATTGTAATTTACCCCAGGTGTTAGCCCTGTTAATTCTAACCAAAATTTTCCTGAAGCAGGATCTTTTTTCATTGCAAAATTAGCCGTAGGTTGATAGTTGTTAAAGCTACCTGCCACATATACAAAATCTTTTCCAGGTGCGTCTACTACCAAAGTTGCCTTAGACGTATCTGAATTATAATTTATTCCATCTACTAATGTGTTTGAGGGTAGTGCTTGATTTACTGTACCTGGATTAACCATTACATTAAAAAACCTAGATTGAGTAGCTCCTCCCAAGGAAATAACCAATTCATAGTTTTGGTTGGTTGTAATATTTGAGTGAGTAAAAGTATAGTTAGTAGCACTCGCCACAGTATTGATACTTACTCCGTTTGCTTTTAAATTATAACTTGCATTTCCACCGGTATTATTAGCAGAGATAGATAAACTTCCTCCTGAGTTTATTACTGTTGTGCTATTTATCGTTGGTTGAACCAATGTAGATTGGAATGCACCAACATTTAATTCTAAATCTGTTGTTTGTGCTGTACCGGTATCACTTCTAAAAACTAAATTGATTTTTGTAACAGAACCTGAGGTAACTCCGTAATACGTAAGAATAGAAGGAGTTAATGTTAATCTATAAATATTCCCTGAAACTAAAGTCAATGAAGGCTGGGCAGTATTATTACCCCAACTACCTATTACATTTGTCCAAGCAGTTCCATTTAAAGTAACTCCTGTGTGAGCATATATCGTTCCAGTATAGGAAGCCAATCCTGTTCCAGTTTTATCAAATAAAATCGTTGCCGACTGATTTGATTCTGGGGTAACTCCACCTTGCCAAGAGACTTGAGAAAATCCTAAAGCAGAAATAAAACAAAAAATAAAGTAAATTTTTTTCATGATATTAAAATATTTTAAAAAGGGCTTTCCTAAGAAAGCCCTTTTATATAAATAATAATATAAATTATTGGATTGTGTAAGTGTAAACTCTTGGGTTACTTAAGTCTAAAGTAATTGTTTTAGTTCCCGCTGGAGTACTGATGTTTGTTCCACCTTCGTCAAGTGAACCATCAGCTCCTGTATCTCCATAGTTTAAAGTCCAAGAACCATTAGCTCTAAATTTCATTCCATCGTTTGGAGCAGATTGAGCAGATAATGTTACTGTTACAGTCCATTTTCTTGTAGTTGGATTGTAAGTCATTGGAGTATCTGTTCCCCAACCACCTGGAGTACCGTTTCCGATAATTGCCCAAGTTGTTCTTTCTTGAGAATAAGTAAGTGCAGTAGTGTTTGCTCTTACTCTGTAGTAACCTGCTGGTGCAGCATTACAATTTACTTCATTTGTTAATCTCAATTTGTTTGTGAATGTTCCATCATCACCCCAATCATCATTACCCCAGTTGAAGTTTCCTGCATTATCAGGAGCAACAAATTTAAATCCACCATCTAACCATACATAACCTTCATAGTTTGTTTGACCAAATCCTGCAGAAGCTAATTTAGGTGCTGTTCCTGGAGACCAGTTTTGGTGATTTCCTGGTACTGCAATAGTTGGTAAAGCAGTAGTATAAGGAGTAATTAACACATTGATAGTGTTTGAATATTGAGTCACACTTCCTACAGCAGCTTTAACACGAATGTCGATACTTCCTTGAGAAAAAGGAGTTAAACCAGCAGCAAGTACTGCACCATTTAAATCAGCAACACTCCAAGTAAGGTTAGTTGCACTAGTAGTTCCAGCTGGAGTAATAGCCGCAAAGCTAGTTCCAGTTAAAGCAATCTCTACAGTGTAATCTACTTGAGTTGGAGTGGTAAAATCAGCAGCACTCCAAGTCATTGTAATAGCAGGGTTTGTTGCCAAAGCAGGAGTTAATACTGTAGAAGCACCTGTTTGTGGTGTTAAAATTGAGAAACTACCTTTAGCTTCAGCTAATTGGAAGTTTTGTTCATCCGAACAAGATCCTAAAGTTGCAAATACAATTGCAGCTATGATTATTTTAAATGTATTTTTCATTTTAAAGTATTTATTTATTAAACTTAGTTATTAGTAACCTGTATTTTGAGTTAAATTTGGATTAGCAGCAACACTTTCAGCTGGTAATGGGAATAATTTAAAGTGTGCAGGAATAGCAATTCCATTTACTCCATTTCCTTTCCAAGCCCAGTTGTAGCTTCCACCAGTAAATTTACCAAAACGAATTAAATCTTGTCTTCTGTGAGCTTCCCAGTGTAATTCTCTTAAACGCTCATCTAAAATAAAATCTAAAGTTAAGTCTGCCGCAGCAATTGTTTGCCCGTTAGCTCTTGTTCTCAATGAGTTAACAAATCCTAACGCTTGTGAAGCTGTTACTCCTGTTGCTCCTCTTAATTGACATTCAGCTAGCATTAAGTAAACGTCTCCTAAACGGAATAATGGGAAGTCAGTATCAACAAATCCTTGGTCTGAACCATTAGCTCCTGTTGAAGTTTTGTTAGAAAATTTAGTGATAATATAACCACTATCTCTATCAGAAACCGTTGTAATAATTGGATTTCTACCTGCAGTGATTAACGTTTTTCTAGCGTCATTTGCAAATGCAGCATCAGCAAATTTATCACCAAATTGTTTTCTCACGCGTAGAGCTCCACCCCATCCGCCTACGCCTAGAGATGCTCCGTTTCCTTCCATTGAACCAACTTGACCGTTAATGATTACCGTTGTTGGACCATAGTTTTGAGTTGTTCTACCATCTGATTGTAATGGGAAGATAATTTCATTTCTAGCACTATTTGTATCGCTATCAGCCATAAAATTATGTCTATAGTTAGTTGCTAATGAATATCCACCTCCAACTACTTTGTTACAGTAAGTAACACACTCATTGTATTTAGCTACACCAAAATAACTATCGTGGTTCAAATACATTTTAGCTAATATCATCCATGCTAATCCTTTGTCTGCTCTACCAAATTCATTGGCTTTAGCATTCGTTAAATTAGCATCGTTTTCTAAAGCCAATAACTCAGATTCGATAAAATTAAATAATTGTTGTCTGTCGTATTGTGGTCCTCTATAATCTCCTACTGGATCATTTTCAGTCACAAATGCTGCTTTTCCAAACATATCCATAATGTGGTAGTAAGCTAAAGCTCTAAGAACTCTAACCTCAGCACGGTATTTTTGAATTTCAGCTCTAGTAGCAGTAGAAACTCCTCTAGAATTTAATTTAGAATCTGTAGTTTGTCTTAAATATTCATTTACTAAAGCTACTTGGAACATTGCTCTTCCATACATTCCTCTGAATATAGGGTTAGAAGCAGTCCAGTTAGTTCTTTGAATATCTGCAGTTCCTGGGTCATTTTCATACGACCAGATTACTTCGTCTGTTGATAAATCTTGCATGTACCAAAGACATCTTCCATACTGGCTAGTACCAGCATCGATTCCCGAAATATTTGATGATCCTGCACCTGTTGTACCAGTTAATGATAAATTACCATAAACTCCCGCTAAGCCTTGTTTGTATGAGGCATCAGTTGAGAAGAAATCATCAGATAAAAATTGATCATCATCTTTAGGTATGGTATTCAAATCGTCTGTACAAGAAAGTACAGTCAATGCCAACGCTAAATAAGATAGTTTAAATAGATTTTTCATTTTTTTCTGTATTAAAATTTAATGTTAGCTCCAAATAAAAGCGTTCTTGGTCTTGGATAAATTGTATTATCAATACCATTATTTGTAATCTCAGGATCTAATCCACTGTATTTAGTTATTACAAATGCATTTTGAACACCTGCACTAATACGTAAACTAGCTTTTCCATCTAACCATTTTGGGAAACTGTAACCAAAAGTAATGTTGTCCATTCTTAAGAAAGAAGCGTTTTCGATATAAATATCAGATTGCGTTCCTAAGCTTCCTGGCTGAATAAAGTTTGTGTCTAAAACAGAAGTAGGAATGTTTCCTAATACTGTATTGTTTTGAACTAAACTATAGTAAGCACTTACTGAATTGATGTTGTTGTAAATATGATTACCTAAACTTGCTCTTAAGTTAAAAGAGAAATCGAAGTTTTTGTAATTAAAATTAGAAGCAAATCCGAAAGTTGCATCTGGATCACCATTGTATCTAATGTATCTATCGCTATTATTTACAATTCCATCCCCATTCAAATCAGCATAAGCACCTTGAATTGGCATTCCGCTTACATCGTATAATTGTTTGAATACATAGAATGAATTTGGAGTGTATCCTTGGCTGTGAATTTGGATTGTTCCTCCAGTTCCTCCACCAATTCCTCCAGTTAAAATATCTGAATTTAAAGCCAATTCGTCAATTCTTCTTTCAAATTTAGTAACGTTGAAATTTACATTCCAGCTAAAATCATTAGTCTTAATAATATCAGCATTCAATGTAAGCTCAACCCCTTTAGAACTTAATGTTCCTATGTTTTGGAAACCAGCATTACTAAAGTTAGATCCATCTGAAATCGCTGCATAAGATAATAGGTTTTGAGATTTTTTGTAAAATCCTTCAACACTACCTGTTAATCTATTATTGAAGAAACCAAAATCAATACCTACGTTGGCAGTAGTAGTTTCTTCCCATTTAATATTAACATTTCTAAATGTTGGTACCGCTAAGTTTGTTGGAGTTGTTCCAAAAACATATTGAGAATTGCTGTTTCCAATAGAATAAGGCTCTAAGTATAAGAAATTTGCATCTCCCATATCTTGTTGTCCTGTAACTCCCCATCCTAAACGCAATTTTAAATCGCTAAATACTTTTGAATCTTTTAAGAAGGTTTCTTCCTTCATTTTCCATGCTAAAGCTGCAGATGGGAAATTACCCCAACGGTTTTCTGGACTAAACACTGAAGAACCGTCTCTTCTGTAGGTTAATGTCATTAAGTATTTATCCTTGAATGTCAAATTAGTTCTTCCGAAGAAACTCACTAAAACTTGATCTCCAGGTTTATTAACATCTGGCGCTTCCGAGTTAGGGTTTAATACGTTAAAACTATTATAGCTTTCTCTTTGGAATTTTTGGTATGAGTAACCTCCAGTAGCTTCAAAAGCTAAATCAGAGAAATTTTTGTTGTAAACTAAGTAACCGTCAAATAATTTGTTGGTTTTACTTTCTGTTTGATTTTCATTTACTCCTCTTCTTACATTATTAATAAATGCAGCTCTACTGTTGAAATCAACTGTTTTCATACGATCTCCAGTACTGTTATCGTATCCAACATTTACTACCGCTCTCAACGCTGGAAGGAATGGTAATTTATAATCCAATTCTAAATTTCCAAAAGTTCTTCTGTAAGTTCCGTGATCGTGTGTTTGCATTAATTGAGCCACAGGATTCCATGGAGCATTAACTACTGGTAAACCATTTGGAGTAGCTGTATATTCAAAGTAACCTCCGTAATTAGTATTAGCAGGATTGTAAACAGGTTGTGTTGGGTCAAAACGAATTGCAGAACCTTCCACTCCTTCAGCGAATCTATTTTTCTCATTAGAGTAATTCGCGTTCAATCTCACTTTTAAATGATCTTTCAAGAAGCTAGGGTTCATTGCTAAACCTACAGTATTTCTTTCAAATTGATTCGTTAAACGTAAACCTTCTTGAAAAGTTTTACCTATTGTTAAACGAGATGGAATTTTGTTAAACAAATTACCTTTAACAGATAATGATTGGTCAACCATTTCAGATGTTCTGTAAATTTCATCTTGCCAATTAGTATTTGCAGTTCCTAAAGAGTTCAGTAAATTAACTCCAGTAGTAGGGTCAGCAGCAAGCAATTGATTTTGTCTTACTTGAACAATATTTCTATAATCTGAAGCGCTAAATACACTTATCTGATTTGCTTTTCTACCAATACCCAATTGTACATTGTATTCTACTTCAAGGTTTTTACCTCCTTTTTTGGTAGTAATAATGATTACACCATTAGAAGCTCTAGAACCGTAGATTGCCGTTGCAGATGCATCTTTCAATACAGTCATCGACTCAATTGTAGCTGGATTTAAAGAAGAAATAATAGAAGTAGCTCCTACTGAACCTTTGTTATCAATAGGCAATCCATCAATTACAATTAAAGGATCATTACTTGCATTCAAAGAAGCTCCTCCACGAATTCTAATTTGTGAACCTGATCCAGGAGCACCACTAGTATTAATAGTAAGACCTGCAACTCTACCGTTTAATAAATTTTCAGCAGTTACATTGGCTCCTTTATTGAAGTCCTTAGTAGTAATGGTAGTGATTGACCCCGTAGCGTCTTTTTTCTTCACAGAACCATAACCTACTTGAACTACAACTTCGCTCAATAAGTTAGCATCTTCTTCAAGGCTAACAGTAATTGAAGTTTGATTGGAATAGACAATTGTTTGGGATTTAAATCCAATAAATGAAAAAACGATTTTGTCGCCTTTCACTACTTTTGACAATTGAAATTTTCCATCTAAATCTGTGGCAGCTCCTTTTGATGCTCCCGATACTACTACATTTACCCCTGGTAAAGGTTGTCCTGATGATTTATCAAGTACAACTCCGCTTAAAGTGCTCTGAGCAAGTACACTAAACGGAAGTAGTAAGAATAAAAATAACAACTTTTTGTAAATTG
>CANKZE010000059.1 GCA_947488545.1 Bacteroidota bacterium | reverse complement strand
TGTTGCAAAAGCGTTGAAAGATGCAGGTTTATCTGTTTCTGATATTGATGAAGTAATCTTAGTAGGAGGTTCAACTCGTATGCCAAGAATTGCTGACGAAGTAGAAAAATTCTTTGGTAAAAAAGCTTCTAAAGGTGTAAATCCTGATGAGGTGGTTGCAATTGGAGCAGCTATTCAAGGTGGAGTTCTTTCTGGAGATGTGAAAGATGTATTGTTACTTGACGTTACGCCTTTGTCTTTAGGAATCGAAACTATGGGTGGTGTTATGACTACATTAATCGAGTCAAATACAACAATTCCAACAAAAAAATCACAAATATTCTCTACTGCTGCGGATTCTCAACCAACAGTTGAATTGCACGTATTGCAAGGTGCAAGAGCTATGGCTGCTGATAACAAAACTATCGGTCGTTTTAACTTAGATGGTATTCCACCAGCACCAAGAGGAGTTCCACAAATTGAAGTTACATTTGATATTGATGCTAATGGTATCATCAAAGTATCTGCAACGGATAAAGGAACTGGTAAATCTCACGATATTCGTATCGAAGCTTCTTCTGGATTAACGTCTGAAGAAATCGAAAGAATGAAAAAAGATGCTGAAGCAAATGCTGGAGCAGATAAAATCGCAAGAGAAAGAGCAGAAAAATTGAACGAAGCAGACGGAATGATTTTCCAAACTGAAAGCCAATTGAAAGAATTAGGTGATAAATTATCTGATGAACACAAAACGGCAATCGAATACGCATTGACAGAATTGAGAATGGCGCACCAATCTCAAGATTTGACTGCAATCCAATCAGGATTAGACAATATCAATGCAGCTTGGAAAACAGCTACAGAAGCAATGTATGCTCAAGGAGAACAAGGTCAACAAGCTGAAGCGCAACCGCAAGAAGCACAAGGTGACAATGTTCAAGATGTAGACTACGAAGAAGTTAAATAAATTATATTTTATTAAATAAAAAAGAGGCTGTTCAATGAACAGCCTCTTTTGTTTTTAGGTTAAGCTAAAGATCTAATTGGTTTTTTTATTTGGATCTAAAGCCATATTGATTCTTGAAATCAAATCTTGAACGTGATATTTACTCATTTTATCGGTCATTCTTGAAACTGACATTTTTAAATCATTCTTTAAACTGATCAGTTGACCTCTGGTAATTGACGGTAAATCTGTTTGAGCTAAATTTACTCTTCTAGTATTGAATCCGTATGTAACTCCTACAGGAACTGATCTAACGCTTGCTGTTCCTGGGTTTAATAATTCAATCATTTTATCTACATATAATTTTTGAATATTTCTTCTAAAGATGTCAATAGAATTTTTATTTTTCAATTCACTGAAGATTCCTTTATTTAAATCATTCATTAAGTCATCAATAGAATAATTATTTTTACTTATTGAAGATGCTTCCATAAGTCGTACCATTCTATCTCCTGCAAACAAGCTACTTAACGTTCCATCTTGCATTGATTTTATTGCCTCTACTCCATTTTCAGGATTTATTTTCGCAAGCACTTTTTGATCTAATAACCACTTTGGAGTATTAAATAATTGCTTGTTCAAGAAAGCAACTGCATCTTTTTGAATACTTTTAGGAACAACTTTAAATTGGTCACCAGTCATATCATATGTTTTAGGACTATCATATATTCCTCCTACATTTTTAGTAACATGGCCCATATATCTTCTGAATTGTCCAGAAAGAGCTCCATATAATTCATCTAATTCCGCATAACTTTCGCCATTTTCTTTAGACCAATCTAATAAATTAGGAAGGATTCTTTTTAGATTTTTAATACCATATTCAGAAGCACGCATTGCATTGTCACCAATATCTTCGGTTTGGTATCTTGGATCGTAAGGACTAGATTCCGTTCCAAACCATAAGCGACGGTTTTTGTAAGCTTCTTTAGTCATTTCATTTAAAAATGCCTTTTCTTCCGCTTCTGTTTTTGTATCTTCAAAATAAGAATAACCCCATTTAATCGCCCATTTATCATAATCACCAATTCTTGGGAATAAACTTGTTACACCATCTTCTGGTTGAGCAACATAATTAAAACGTGCGTAATCCATTATTGAAGAAGTATGCCCATTCAATCTTTGGTATTCTTTATCTCTTAATTTTTCAACAGGTGTAGCAGAACTAGCTCCCATATTATGACGTAATCCTAGGGTATGACCTACTTCGTGTGAAGAAACAAAACGAATTAATTCTCCCATCAATTTATCATCAAACTTTTTGTTTCTTGCTGCAGGATCAACTGCTGCAGTTTGAATTAAATACCAATTTCTTAAAAGACTCATGATGTTATGGTACCATCCAATGTGACTTTCTAATATTTCACCACTTCTAGGGTCATGAACATTAGGTCCGTAAGCATTTTGAATTTCTGCTGCGAAATATCTTAATACTGAAAAACGAGCATCTTCTAAACTCATCGTTGGATCATTTTCTGGCCAATATTCTCCACGGATAGCATTTTTCCAACCCGCATTTTCAAAAGCAACTTGCCAATCGTCGATACCTTGTTTAATGTATTTCTTCCATTTCTCAGGTGTCGCAGGATCTATATAGTATACAATTGGTTTCAAAGGCTCAATCAATTCTCCCTTTTTTTGTTTTTGAGCATCTTCAGCAGATTTTGGCTCCAATCTCCATCTTACAGCGAAAACCTTAGTGTCTGACTTCTGAGATTCTTCTTCAAAAACGCCATATTGATTCGCAAAAAACCCAACACGTGCATCAAATTCTCTTTTTCTCATTGCCTTTTTAGGCAATAAAATAAATGAAGTATTCGTTTCTAAAGTAACTAATCCTGCATCCAAACCAGACGGAATATCAACACCGATTTTAGGTGTTGGAACTGTAGAGATTCTTGGAGGAGTCGTAGTAAATGTTTTTACACTTCTAATCTCTGTATTGATAGGAAATGTACTTATTTTTGAGATATAAGATTTGTCTTTTTGAAACGCTTGTATGTTTAACATTTGTTTCTTTATCGGATCTAAAGAGAAAGTTTGTACATCTCCATCAAATGTAGAAGTCAAATCCACAACAAAACCTGTGATTTTACCTTCTGCATCTTTTTTATAAGCTAGTATTTCATAATTTCCAATAATTGGATCAGAAGTAGAATTTTTAACTGCTTGTGCTAAAGGCTTGTCTTCATCAGGAGACATAATAACGTAGGTAACAGATCTTAATAGTAAGTTGTGATTCAAACCTTTTTCCCAACGAACTACTTGTCTGTTAATTTCTTCACCACCAAAAATACCTCCACCGGCTGGAGTTTTAGAATATCTGGTGATTGTCATCATTTCAGTTCCTAAAAGCGAAACTGGTATTTCGAAAAGATATTTATTGTCAAATTTATGAACATCAATTAAACCTCTTTGTGTAACTGCAGTAGAATCTATTACCTTTTTATAGGGTTTAGGTTCTTTCTTAGTTTCACTTGGTTTAGCATCAGTTTTTTCACTTGCAGCTGAGGGAGCTTTTGAGGGTTTTTTATTTTGTGCATTGGTCTCTGTAGACAATACAATAAAAAACATTAAAGAAACAAGGGTTAGTGTTTTTTTTACCATTTTGGAAATGTGTTAATTGTTATTAATCAAATCTATAGATATATTTTTAATAATCAACTATCTAGTCTTATTTTTTTTATAAATTAACAAGTGTTGAATAAAAAAAGATACTAGCTCATTAATAAAAATGAATTAAAATAAAAACTACATTAAATCAAATACTAATTGCTTTGGGAATTAAATCTAATTACTCCATAAACAATTCCAAATTGAGCAGCCAAATAAGTCGACATAATTAAAATAGTAGCATTATTTATTGGTGCTTGAAATTTATTAATCGCCAAAAAACTATCGGAAGCAATAAAGGCTATAGCTCCAAAAAGTATATAGAATCTGGCGTTATTATTCCAAGAAATAAACCCTCTCCATGCAAAACCTAACATTACCGAAATGGTAAATGCATAAAAACTGACAGGGATTTTTAAAGGACCTAAAGAAGGTAATAACATTTCTAAAATGCTTCTTAGATAGAAAACGGTTAAAAAAATTCCTATCCAAAAAAGTGGATTATTTTTATAGGGTTTAGAAGTATCCAATTTTGAGAATAAGACAATATAGAAAATATGCGCCGTTAAGAATGCGAGTAAACCAATAATGAAAAACCACTGGTTATTGTTTGTAAAAATCAATAAAACATCACCAATCCATGAAAAAGTTAGCGCTAATAAAAGTAATTTTTTGGTTGGAAATGAATCATTTAAAAAAACATACAAAAACAATGATGACATCAAAAAAGGCTTCAAGCAAAGCGAAAAAGTATCATAACTCATTGAAATTAGAAATAAATTAATTGCCGCAATGATCAAAAAACCTTTTAAGAATATTTCTTTTTTCATAAATTAAAATGTTGGCGTTGCAAAGAGTGGTTTTCGAAATTCTATGAATACAAAATAAAAAGTCATCAAAAAAGAAACTACTAAATAGCTTAAAACAACGTAACTGCCAAAAGAAATGAAACTATTTAATCCGAACCAATCTCCAAAATTCAAGATAATTAAAACACCAAATAAGAGTCGGCAACCCTCCCAAAAAAGAGAATATTTATGTGTATCCATCAATTCGGTATAACTATAAATAGAAATAAATAAGAAAGCACCGTAAATAAAAATATTTTGATTTCCGATAAAGGCAATATTATTGAATAAATAACTCACCAATAGTAAGGTTATGAGCGCTTGTAAAACAGACCAATAAATTAGTTTCTTGGAATTTGAAGAATTGAACTTCTGAAAATTATAAACGTCTTTAATTTTCTTAACTGGATATTTCTCTTCGAAATTTTCTGGTCTCCAACCAGTCGGTTTAAACCAAATAGTGAATTTGTCTTTCCAATTTGGAGCTCTCCAAGCATCGGAAATTAACAAGCCTAGATGTTGAAAATTAATACGAATAGGATTCCAGGTTTCTGCAGGTCTTGTAATTCCAAAAACTGGTGGAACAGAGTCTAACTCTTCTTGAAAGGTGCCAAACATCTTATCCCAAATAATAAATATTTGAGAGTGATTTTTATCCATGTATTCAGGATTAATAGCATGATGAACCCTGTGATGCGAAGGGGTAACTAGAAATTTCTCTAGAAAACCTAATTTATTTATATAAACAGTATGGTACCAAAATTGCAAAAACAATTGAATCGGTAGCGTTATAATTATCACGATTGTTGGAACTCCCAGAAGGGCAGCTGGAATTAAAAGAAAGGTAAATAAATTTACATAACTAGATACCGATTGTCTTAAGGCACATGCCAAATTAAACTCTTCACTGCTATGGTGAATCGCATGTTTATTCCAGAAAAAATTAATTTGATGTGCCCAGCGATGTGTCCAATATCCATAGAAATCAATTACAATAAAGGCAATAATATAAGTCGCAATTGAAGGTTTCAAATGTCCGATACCAATATGAGTGAGCAACCAATCGTAGGAAATAAAGGTGATTGTCAAGCCTAAAACATCTTTAATCGAATTGGTCATTCCAGAACTAATACTAGAAACACTATCCATTAAACGAACTTTTTTATTGTATTTAAAATAGCCGTAAGCCGATTCTATTACAATCATCAATAAAAAAATAGGCATTGCAATAATTAGTATTTTCCCGTACTGCTCCATTAATTAACTGTATATTTTTATGATAATAGACTAAATATAAAAAGTAAATATAGTAATTACTTCTTTTATTTAAACATTAAACTATTTCAGCACTCAAACCAGCTTCCAATAATTGAATACATTGAGGGACTAATTCCTTTAAAGGTCCAGTTTTTACAGTGCATTTTCCATTGTAATGTACAATTAACGCGCATTGTTCCGCTTGCTCAGGGGTATGACTACAAACGCGAATTAAAGTATCAATAACGTGATCGAAAGTATTTACATCGTCATTGAATAATACAATTTCATTGTTTAAAGAAATATTTTCTTTTAAAACTACTTTTTCAAGTACCTTTTCTTTTGTACTCATAGCTTTATATATTATGATTTTTAACTACTAATTTATGTATTTTAATGATACCCAGTTATTTCTTTCAAACTTTTTAACGTAGGTCAACCCTTTTTCGGTACAAGAAGCATCAATAAAAGGGATATCTTCATTATAAAAACCACTCAACAATAAAATACCCTCTTTATTCAAACAATCAACATAGGTTTGCATGTCGTTCAATAAAATGTTACGATTAATATTGGCAATAATCAAATCGTATTTTTTGTCTATCAATAAATCGGCATCACCTTCATAAACTGTAATTTGGGTACAATTATTTCGGGTCGCATTTTCAATGGAATTAAGATAGCACCAATTGTCAATATCAATAGCATCAATCGGTTGCGCACCTTTCATTTCGGCTAAAATTGCTAAAATTGCCGTTCCACAACCCATGTCTAAAGTCTTTTTCCCTTTAACATCCGTTTCTAAAAGGTGTTGGATCATCATGTGTGTTGTTTCATGATGACCAGTGCCAAAGCTCATTTTTGGTTCAATTACAATATCGTATTTAGCATCGGTTTTGGGATGAAATGGAGCACGAACATGGCAAATTCCATCAACGTCAATTGCTTCAAAATTCTTTTCCCATTCTTCATTCCAATTTACCTGATCGATTTCTTCAATTGTATAAGAAATTTGAAATTCCTGCGAACTTAGAATATGCAAATCATCAAGAATATTCTCGGTCCAAAATTGTTTTTGAATATAAGCTACAATTCCTGAATCACTTTCTATAAAACTCTCAAATGGCAATTCACCTAATTCAGCTACCAATATCTCCGACCCTATTTCTTTTGGTTCCACCGAAAAATGAAATCCTAAATATATATTTGACATGTTTTAATTTATTTTTTATTATCACAAAAGGCACAAAAGAAAGGTAAAAGCAACAAAGGTTTTTTGCCGCGAATTACACAAATTATCTCGATTTTTTTTAATCTATTATCTCCTTGTCTATTATCTTTGATCTTCTTAAATCCCGTTTACGATGGCTGCAAAATCTTCAGCCTTTAAAGCAGCACCTCCAATTAATCCTCCATCAACATCAGGTTTTGAGAAAATTTCTTTTGCGTTATCAGGTTTTACACTTCCCCCATAAAGAATTGAAACGTTTTCCGCAACATCACTTCCAAATGCTTTTCTAACTGTTTCTCTAATGAATTCATGCATTTCTTGCGCTTGATCAGGACTTGCAGTTTCACCTGTTCCGATTGCCCATACTGGCTCATAAGCTAAAACTATGTTTTCCCAAGAGGAGGCTTTTATATGAAATAATCCATCTTTTAATTGGTTTTCTACAATATTAAAATGATTTCCAGATTGGCGGTCTTTCAACTCTTCGCCAAAGCAAAAAATAGCAGTCATATTATGACTAATTGCAGTGTCCACTTTATTGGCTATCAAAGCGTCGGTTTCATTAAAATAAGCTCGACGTTCTGAATGACCAAGAATAACTGCATTAACTCCTATACTTTTCAACATATTTGCAGAAATCTCACCTGTAAAAGCGCCACTCTCTGCTTGGTGCATGTTTTGTGCAGCCACTCCAATATTGGTGTACTCTAAATGATTTACTGCTGATTGTAAATTTACAAATGTTGGTGCTACAATAATTTGAACTTCCTTATCGGTTGGTAATTTATCGATCAATTCATTCAATAAATCTTCAGTTTCTTCTGAATTTTTATGCATCTTCCAGTTTCCTGCTACAATTTTAGTTCTCATTATTGTTATTTATTATTTGTTTATTTTGGTTTATTGGAGAATCTATTATCTAGACTAATTCTCTTATTTATCTCTATTTCTGCTCATTCAGGGCTTTCTGAATCAACTCAAAATCAGTTTCTATAGCTCTATACAAACTAATTTTTGATTTTTTGTTGACTACAATATATCTTGGAATCCAATCTAAATCTATAGATTTTCCAAACGTACCTTTCATTCCATCTTTAACTAAATAGTGATCGCCTTTTAATTCGTGTTTTTCGATTCCTTCTTTCCATTTATCAAAAGTTTTATCACATGAAAAAAATACGTAAACTACATCTGGATTATTTTTTTGTAATTCTTTTATTTTTGGCATTGCTTTTACACAATCGCTACACCAAGAAGCCCAAAATTCTAATACTACAGTTTTTCCTTTGTATTTATCAACTACCGACTGAAACGAAACTTCCGATCCGTCCATAGCGACAACATTTTCAGCTAAAGTTTCTTTGGAGAATTCTTTTTTTTGAGCTTTAGAACAAGAAAATGAAGCTAAAGCAACGAAAAGTGCAATTGTTTTTTTCATAATAGAAATTTGTTGTTTGTAACGTTTAAACTTTTATTTGCTTTTCAAAGCAGAATATGGTTTTTGAATTAAAGTGCTGAAATCAGAAGCATTGAATTTATTATCAGTAATACCATAATAGTATTTAAACTCATTTCCATTCCATAAATATTTAACCCCTGGTGTGTCTTTTCCTGTTCCTAATACATTCCAAAATGGAATTACTTCAATTAATTTATAAGGATATTTTGCTCCAGCAAATTTGAAAAAATCCGGAATTAAATCGGCTTCCTCATTCATAAAAATAATTCTAATTTCAGGGAAATTTTTATCCTTAGCTTTCATTTCAGTTAATTCTTTAGCAACCTCACGGCAATGATCGCAGCCAGGAACAAAAAAGCAAAGTGTTTTTCTGCCTTTATCAATTGAGGCAAAATAAGAACTATATCCTGATTTTTTTTGTAAAGGTTCGTCTTTAATTTCCTTAACAATATTCTTTGCAGTATCTACTTTTTTTATTTCAATTACCGGCTCTGATTTTAAAGTGTCATTCGATTCAATCGTCAAATTTTCCTCTGGCTCAGCCCTAGTAACATCAACCAAATTTGATTCAGCCTGCATTGGAGCTATCATAAACAATAGTAATATAAAGGAAACCGTTGCGGTAGTTAACACCCAAAAATTACTTTTACTTTCGTCTTTTTTAGGCATAATTTTTAGTAAAATCACTAATAAAATCATAGCAACAACATTTTTCAAAATCGCTTCAATTGGTGTCATTGGCAATAAACTTCCAAAGCATCCACAATTACCAGAATTACCACCATTTTGAAAAGTTTCAATACTTAAATGAGTTGTAAATACAGCTAACATTAATAAAGTAGCTGGAATAACTAATTTTCTAAGATAATGCTTTTGCAAAATTAATATCCCAAGGGCAAATTCAATTCCAATCAATATTCGTGAAAAAAATGGAGCAACATCGCCCGAAAAACCAAGCGGATACAATTGTTTTACTTCAAATGTAGAAATCGCAAAATAAGGTGAGGGATATAATTTGGCAACTGCAGATAATAAAAATAAAAACGAAATACCTATTCTAATTGCTAGTGGAATATATTTTTCTTTAGTTGTCATAATCTTCTATTTATATTATTTATGAAAATTCATTAATATCAAAGCAAATACAGCATAATTAATCATGTCTTGATAATTGGCATCAATTCCTTCAGAAACAAGCGTTTTTCCTTTATTATCTTCAATTTGTTTTACACGAAGTAACTTTTGCAAAATCAAATCAGTTAGCGAATTTACACGCATTTCGCGCCAAGCTTCACCATAATCATGGTTTTTATTCTCCATTAATTCTTTAGTATATTTGATTTTTGCATCATAATGCCAAGTGGCTTTTTCTACATCTAAATCGGGTTGTTCAACTGTTCCTAATTCCAATTGAATTAAAGCCATAATTGAATAATTTATTATCCCAATAAACTCTCCCGCCTCTCCTTCGTCCACTTTCCGAACCTCATTTTCTTGCAAACTACGAATTCTTTGTGCTTTAATATAAATTTGATCGGTCAATGACGGCAATCTTAAAATTCGCCATGCACTTCCATAATCTTTCATTTTATTAACAAACAAAGTTCTGCAGATTGAAATTACCTTATCGTATTCTTGAGAAGTAGTATCCATTTATTGATGTATATTTGTATAAATTTCATCAAAAATAAGAATATTTTTTTATTGATTAGTGAACATTAACGATTATAAATGTAGTTTTATTTAAATCTCTACTTTTTAACTATGACAATCAATTGTAAAGGTCAAATTATCGATTTATCTACTCCAAAAATAATGGGGATTTTGAATATCACACCCAACTCATTTTATGACGGCGGAAAATATTCATTAGAAAATAATGCGATTTCTCAAGTAGAAAAAATGTTGGAAGATGGGGCAACATTTATAGATATTGGTGCTTATTCAAGTAAACCAAATGCAGAATTTGTTTCCGAAAAAGAAGAGTTAAATCGAATAACACCAGTGGTTAAGGCAATCATAAATGAATTTCCTGAAGCCATACTTTCAATTGACACCTTCAGAAGTTCAGTTGCTCAAGAATGTATTAATAATGGCGCAGCGCTAATTAATGATATCTCCGCGGGAAACTTGGATGAAAAAATGATGGAAGTAATCGCTTCAAATAATGTCCCTTATATAATGATGCACCTGCGCGGAACTCCCCAAACCATGCAAAGTCAAACGAATTATGAGCACCTAATAAATGAAATGATCACCTACTTTTCTGAAAAAATATTCAAAGCAAGAAGTCTAGGAATTAATGATTTAATATTTGATCCAGGATTTGGATTTGCCAAAACTACAGATCAAAATTTTGAAATTTTAAGTAATTTAGAATTATTTAAAATGTTGGAATTACCAATATTAACAGGTGTTTCAAGAAAATCCATGATTTACAAAACTTTAGATACCACTCCCGAAGAAGCATTGAATGGTACTACTGTTTTAAATACAATTGCAATTACAAAAGGTGCAAATATTATTCGTGTACACGATGTAAAAGAAGCGATAGAATGCGTGAAGCTGTATGAAAAATTAGGTTAAAATCTAAAATCTATTTTTATAAATCTCAAATCTTAAATCAGTTTTACTGGTGATGATACGGTTCGTTTTTTAAAATAGTAAACCCTCTATAAACTTGCTCAATAAAAAACAAACGAACCATTTGATGTGAAAAGGTCATTTGCGAAAGCGAAATTTTACCATTTGCTTTAGCATAAACTTGATCAGAAAACCCATAAGGGCCACCAATTACAAATGCCAAAGTCTTAATTCCAGAATTCATTTTCTTTTGTAATTCCTCTGAAAAAGAAACACTCGAAAACGACTTACCGTTTTCATCCAACAAAATTAAATGATCAATCGGACTTATTTTTGAAAGAATCAACTCCCCTTCCTTCTCTTTTTGTTGCGATTCTGATAAATTTTTTACGTTTTTTATATCAGCAATAATATCCAATTCAAATTTAATATAAAACGACAAACGCTTCATATAATCATCAATTAATGCTTGCAAAGCACTATTGTCCGTTTTCCCAATTGCTATTAATTTTATCTTCATTATAAATAATCTAACTATCTAAAAACGTATCAGAATCTTTTTTCTTTAATAATTTATAAAGTATAAAAAGTAATGCAACGCCATTAAAAGTCATCCCTACAATAAGGAAAAAACTAGCAAATGAATACAACAACATTTTGAACAACACCCCTAGAGCTGTTAAAATTCCACCAATAAGAAACAGTACAAAAATTTGTAAATTCTTCATATCTAATAATATTAATTTGCGATACAAAAGTAAGATTATACAACGAAACTATACAATAAAATATAATTATTCTTCCTTTGGGCGTACCCTCGTTTAGTCGTTTCGAGTTTACAAAACAATCTGTGTTAAACTCGGTCGCGCTGTCCGTTGCAATCTCTGTTGCGTTTCACTCCACAGAGGATTTCCTCTCCCATCGCTCACGCAAAACCAAAACGTATTAATTGTTATTCTTTTTTTTTATTGCTATTGCAATTGTAATTGCCACTGTTTTTGTTTTGCTTTTGCTTTTGCCATTGAAGTTGATATTGATATTGCTATTTTGATTGCAATTGATATTGATATTAATATTGTTTTGCCATTGCAATTGTAATTGCCATTGAGATTGATATTGCTATTGTTTTGCCATTGCCATTGCCATTTTTATCGACATTTTATTCCCATCCTGTCACCCTCTCCTTCACAGAGGGCTGGGGTGAGGACAAAAAAAAACCCCGTTTCGTTAGAAACAGGGTTTTCAAAGACCCGAGGTGTTAGCCGAACGGACGAAGCAAAGGCGACGACCCGAGGCGTTAGCCGAACACGTCGTTCCAATAAAAAAAAGAACCCCAGTCTATTTAGACTGGGGTTCCAAAGAAAGGCGACGAACCGAGGCGTTAGCCGAACACGTCGTTCCAATAAAAAAAAGAACCCCAGTCTATTTAGACTGGGGTTCCAAAGAAAGGCGACGACATACTCTCCCACAAATTGCAGTACCATCTGCGCAGGCGGGCTTAACTTCTCTGTTCGGGATGGGAAGAGGTGAGCCCCGCCGCAATAACCACCTTAAGGTCGTTGTTACTTGAGGTAACTTTTTAATTGACAATTGATAATTAACAATTGATAATTAAAACAATATCTTAACATACTGAGATAAAGAAAAATTTTATCCTGAACTTGATTCAGGAACTTTTAGAAAGGTTCTTCCCACGTCTTGCGACGTGGGAAAAGTGTACATAAGCTTACGGGTTATTAGTACTACTCGACTATGACATTACTGCCTTTACATCTATAGCCTATCAACGTGGTCATCTTCCACGACCCTTAAAAGAAATCTCATCTTGTGGTGGGTTTCGCGCTTATATGCTTTC
>CANKZE010000058.1 GCA_947488545.1 Bacteroidota bacterium | reverse complement strand
AGGTGTTGAAAGTCTTGGCCACAGAGAACTTTGTTTGGCACGTGGTTTTGAATCTATTGGAGTCAAAATAAACGAGCACAAGACCTATGAATTTTTTGCAATATTGGATTTTAATTAACCTAAACACTTTATAAAATATGAAAAAGTTACTTCTATTAGTCTATTTAATAGTTATATCAAATACCATTGCACAGACAAAGATTACAGCTACAGAAACTCCTTTTGAAAAAGAATTAGTAAAATATGTAGATAGTATTGTTGCTGCATCAGGAAAAAACCTAAAAAAATTAGACCGGTTTAAAGAAGGTTGTTATTCCCATATAAAAGAAACCAAATTTGGAGAACCAGCAACACCGTATAGCAGATCCAAAGCTCATAGCCACAACGTATCCTATTATACCGATAAAGAAGGAAAAACAAATTTAAATCCGATAGAATTAGGTATTGAATCAATAAAAAAAATGTATTCCATTCAAATTGATAAAATAGTAAACAACCAAAAAAATATTGAATCAAATTTTGATTCTTACTACTTTACTATTGTAAATATAAATAAATCTTACTTTCTAGTTTTTGCAATGGGTTACATTGACCCTATTGACAGCAATGAAAGAATGTCTAAAGAATTTACTATAGCAATGCAACTACGAAATTAGAAAGTTCAAATCTCTCACTCGCTACAAAAAAACCCCTAACAAACGTTAGGGGTTTTTTTATTAACTAATTATTTTTTTCTAAAAATATATCTAGTGATAAAAATACCGTCTCCATCTCCTTTACCAGCATCACTTTCTACACCACTCACAATACTAAATAAATCCCAACCTTCACTGCTGTATTTATTTAACATAGAAGTTATCATAGCATCATTTGAAGCGATATTTTGAAAGTTAATACCAACAAAACTGTAAAAATTCACTAAAGTAGACTCTTTTAAATTGTCAATTTTAACATCACTTCTGTCTTTATCCGTTTTTTCTTTACCTTCTTTAGATCGAATTGTAGTAAATTGAGTATAGTCAACCTCAGTTCCATTTTCAATAATTCGAGATCTACCAATTCCTCCAGGAACAATCGATTCGATTGAAGTAACGATTTTATACTTAAATGTTTGCGATTGTGCTCCAATAGTCAACACAAGGAAGCCCAGTAAAATAATTTTTTTCATAATTCTTATATTTTTATTAATATTTCTTCAAAAATAGAATTTATTATCAGAATACTAAAATAATATTATGGTAATTATAACAAAACCTAATTAGTATTTTTTTGCGTAGTAGTGCCATTTAGTTATCTTTGCAAAAGATATTTTATGCATTATTAAATAGAATAGGCTGTAAAATAATTCCAAACAATTTATTTTACTTTTTTTTGGATAAATTACTACTAAAAAACACAATTACAAAATGCTAAACGATTTAAAATTATTTATTTCTAATGCCTTGTCAGAAGATATTGGAACAGGCGACGTTACCAGTTTAGCCACAATAAATAAAGAGCAAAAAGGAGAGGCAATTTGTTATGTTAAGGAAGATTGCATAATTGCTGGAATTGAATTAGCTAAAATGATTTGCACTCAAGTTGATCCTTTACTGACTTTTTCATTCAAGGTTCAGGACGGTGAATTTGTAAATAAAAACACTCCTATTGGAAGTATTACGGGTTCTGTACAATCGATATTGAAATTAGAAAGATTATTGCTAAACTGCATGCAACGAATGAGTGCTATTGCAACAAAAACAAACTACTTTTCCAATCTGATTGCACCCTATAACGTAAAAATATTAGACACTCGAAAAACAACACCTAATTTTCGAATTTGTGAAAAATGGGCAGTAAAAATTGGAGGCGGCGTTAACCATCGTTTTGGATTGTACGATCAGGTATTAATTAAAGACAATCATATTAAAGCTGCCGGAAATATTAAAAATGCCGTTGAATCTTGTGAGAAATATTTAAATGACAATCAATTACAAATTCCGGTAGTTGTTGAAGTTAAAGATTTAGAAGAATTTAATAATATAAAAAATTATGAAATTATTGATCGGATATTGGTTGATAATTTTAAACCTATTGCTATTATTGAATTGATTAAACACAATTCTACACATAAAACAATTGAAGCATCCGGCGGTATAAATGCCAGTAACATCATTGAATATGCTAAAACAGGGATTGACTATGTCTCATTAGGAGATTTAACTCACCATGTAAATTCCATAGATATTTCCCTTAAAATTATATAAAATGTTATTCGAAAATGAAATTGCAAAAGTTGGTTATTTAAGTAGATCGGTACCTGAGGGGATCGATTTAAAAGAAGCCATTTTGAAAATGAAAGCTGAAAAAAATGCGGTAATTCTGGCACATTATTATGTGAGTGAAGACATCCAGTCTATAGCAGATTTTGTGGGAGATAGTTTGGCTTTAGCCCAAGCATCAAAAAAACAATCTTCAGATATAATTGTTTTTTGTGGCGTTCATTTTATGGCTGAAACTGCTAAAATTTTGAATCCAAATTCCAAAGTTCTATTGCCAGATTTAAATGCTGGGTGCTCACTTGCTGATTCTGCTCCGGAAGCGGAATTTATTGCTTTTAAAAATCAATATCCTGATGCTGTTGTAGTTAGCTATATCAATTGCAGTTCCGAAATTAAAGCATTGAGTGATTATATATGTACATCTTCTAATGCAATTGACATTGTAAATTCAATTCCAAAAGACAAACGAATTATTTTTGCTCCAGATAAAAACTTAGGAATGTTCGTGCAAAAAGTAACTGGGCGCGAATTGATTCTTTGGGATGGCGCATGTATAGTGCATGTCAATATTTCTATGGAAAAATTAATTGCATTACAGTTGGCTCATCCCGATGCCGAATTAATTGCACATCCAGAATGCTTGCCTGAAGTATTAAATAAAGCTGCTTTTATAGGTTCTACTTCTGCACTATTAAATTATGTTCAAACTTCTTCATCAGATAAATTTATTGTTGCAACAGAAGCTGGTATTTTATATAAAATGAAACAATCGGTTCCTAATAAAACAATTATTCCTGCTCCAGCTTTGGAAACAAATTCATGTGCTTGTTCAGAATGTCCCTACATGAAAATGAATACTCTCGAAAAGTTATACAATGCATTGTATTATGAAGCTCCAGAAATTCATGTAAACGAAAAAACTCAAGTTGGCGCATTGAAAGCTCTTAATAACATGCTTGCAGTAAAATAAAATGAAGCAATCATACGATATTGTAATTGTTGGGTCTGGAATAGGTGGTTTAAGCACGCTTTTATATTTATCTGAAACTACAATTTATAAAGAAGGCAACCTTTCAATTTGTTTGTTGGTTAAAGCTTCTTTGGATCAAACCAATACCAATTGGGCTCAAGGCGGAATCGCGGCTGTAAAATCAATTGATGATAATTTTGAAAAACACATCAATGATACCCTTACTGCGGGTGCTTTTTTAAATGATAAATATATCGTAGAAAAAGTTATCAATTCAGCTCCCAACTTAATTAAAGATTTAATTGATTGGGGAGTTCAATTTGATAAAAAAAATAATGGCGAGTATGATTTAGCAAAAGAAGGCGGACATAGCGATGCTAGAATTTGGCATAAAGAGGATCAAACAGGAAAGGACATTCAATCGGCATTAATCGAAAAAATCAAAAATCTTCCTAACGTAGATATATTTGAAAATACCACATTAATCAATGCCGAAAAAGTTGAAAATAATGCCTTTTCAATTCAAATAGTTGACAATAAAAATAACTTTATCAATAATACATTTTGCAGCAAACTAGTTTTAGCAACTGGAGGTATTGGTGGGTTATTTGAAAAATCAACTAATCAAGAAATTGCAACTGCTGACGGTATTTTTATTGCCAATAAATTAGGAGCAAAAACTGAAAATTTATCCTTTGTCCAATTTCACCCCACTGGTTTATATCAAGAAGGAAGTGTGTCGTTTTTAATCACAGAAGCCTTAAGAGGTTCAGGTGCTATTTTAAAGAACGAACAAGGTGAGGCATTTATGTATAAATACGATGAAAGATTGGAGTTGGCACCAAGAGACATTGTTTCTAGAGCAATTACAACTGAAATTAATCAACAAAAACTTCCTTATGTTTATTTGGATGCAACCAAAATTGACGCTGAAATAATTGAAAATCACTATCCAAACATAAAAAAGGAATGCATTTTAAGATTAGGAATAAATATTCAGAATGATTTTATTCCAGTAATTCCTGTACAACATTATTCATGCGGTGGTGTGAAAGTAAATGAATTTGGAGAAACGGCAATAAGCGGTTTATTTGCAATTGGAGAAGTTGCTTCAACTGGACTTCATGGAGCGAATAGATTGGCATCCAATTCATTACTAGAAGCCATAGCCTTCGCAAAATTCTCCATTCCATCACTAACAGATAATATAAAAGTTAATCCGTTTTCAGGAAGTGAATTTGAAATTTACAAGTTTTTAAAAGTAGAAAAAACTGCAATTCAAAAAATAATAAGTCGTTATGGCGGGATAATAAAATCAAATGAAGGATTAAATCAAGCTATGAACCAACTATTAGAAATAAAATCAAAAGCTATTGAAAGTGATAAATTTAGTTTATCCGATTTTGAAGCCAATTGCATTTTAGAAACAGCCCTACTTTTAATTCAAGATGCATTGAATCAGAAAGAAAATAAAGGAGTTTATTTTAATGTTGATTTGACTTTAAAAACAATCGAACTACTTTCTTAGTTTTTGTTTAACCAATGTTAACGTTGGTGTGATTAATGAAACTAAAATCCCAAGAGGAAAAACTTCAAAATAGGTATATAAAATTACAACAAATGGATTTTTGTAGTCTTCTTTCATTTGTTCCATTTTCAAAGTTTTAGCAGCAAGCTCTTCAGGCTTTGTGTTTTTAAGTATGATATTACTATAATTTTCCATAAATTCCGGGTAGAAATTATAATAAATAACCAACCATACTAAAACATAAATTGTTGAAATTATCGCCGAAATAAGTAAACCTGTTTTGAATGAACTCCAAAAACTATTCTCCGAATCCTTTAAAGATTCTTGCTGTTTAATTCCTATTATTACAAATAAGAAAGATAAAAACATACTCGAAAATCCCAATACCATATTCGGTTCTGCGCCTGGGTTGGCCTTCATGAATACAGTGGTGATTATCATCGTTGTGGATACAAATAATCCACCCAATAATCCGTTTCTATAAATTATCTTTTTCATGTTTACAATAAAAATAAATCTTATAACTTAATTTTCTTTTGACCTTTGTCAACGCCTTTTACGAATTTAATCAATCCGCCCATATACGTTTCTTGATCGTCATACATAGACATATGACTTCCATTTGGGCAATATAAATAACTACCGTTTTGGAATTGAGTTGACATCCATTCCATATGTTTAGGATCCATAGTGTCATTTTTTGCACCTACAACAAGCGTTGGTGTTGAAATTTTCTTTAAATCTTGGGAACGATCCCATTTTTCTAATTTTCCAGAAATCCCAAATTCACTTGGCCCTTGCATGGTTACATAAAGCGACTGATTCATTTTAGAAAATGATCTGTTTACTGGCTCTGGCCAATTTTGAAGCGGAATTCTACAAATGTGCTCTGCGTAAAAATTTGGCATTAGCAATTCCATATATCTCGGATTTGCAAAATCTTTATTAGCTTCAATTTCACGAACCTCCTTTAAAACTTCTGGTTTGAATTGTTTTGAAAGTACATCTTCCGCATATTTACCATAATCGGGAGCACTTGACATCATATTTGAAATGATCAAACCTTTCAAGTTATTTTGATATTTCATAGCATAATCCATTGCTAAAATTCCTCCCCAAGAATGTCCAAGTAAATAGAAATTGTCTTTATTTAATCCTAAAGCAACTCGAACTTGCTCCACTTCTTCAACATATCGAGCCAAATCCCACATGGCAACATCATTCGGATTATCAGAATTTCCACAACCTAATTGATCGTAATAAATAAATTCAATTCCCTCTTTTGGAAAGAAACTTTCAAAACACTCAAAATATTCGTGCGTAGCACCAGGACCACCGTTTAATAATAAGATTTTTATTTTTGGGTTGTTCCCAATTTTCTTTGTCCAAACTTTAAAATCCCCTTTTGGAGTTGAAATGGTAACCACTTTTATCCCACCAGTTTTAACTCCAGTTTCAGTATCTGTTAAATAATTAGAATCCGAATCAGATTCCACTTTTTGATTACAAGAAAATAATAAACCGATTACGGCAATAAAAAATATACTTTTTAGAAATACGTTTTTCATAACAATTGATTTAAATTAATTATTAATAAGTTCGTTTTTTAATTCTTCAAAATTTAATGATACTTGTTCTCCAGTAACCAAGTTTTTTAGGGCAAATTTATCCTCGTTCATTTCGGTTTCACCAACAATAACAGCATATTTAATTGCTCTTTTATCGGCGTGTAGGAATTGTTTTCCAACTTTCACAGCATCAGGATATAATTCTACTTTTATTCCAAAATTACGTAATTTAGTAATCGCTTTCATAGAATAAAAGGCCTCTTTTTCCCCGTAATTAATAAACAAAGCTTTGGAAGTTGAAGTTACCGTTTCAGGAAATAAATTCAATTCTTCAATTACCAAATAAATTCGGTCCAAGCCAAATGATATTCCCACACCACTCATGTCTTTCAACCCGAAAATTCCAGTCAAATCATCATATCTCCCACCGCCACCAATCGATCCCATTGAAATTTCTTTTGGTGGAGCTACCTCAAATATTGCGCCTGTGTAATAATTTAATCCACGAGCAAGAGTTACATCTAAATCTAAATTGGCTTTGGTTAAACCTAATTCAGTAACCGCTTCGCAAATAAATTTTAACTCTTCAATTCCTTTCATTCCTTCTGATGAAGAAGCTAATAGAGAAGCTAATTTTTGGATTTTCTCAGAAATTGTTCCGGTAAAATTAAATAAAGGTTGAACTTTTTGAATTGCAGTTTCGGAAATTCCTTTTTCAAGCATTTCCTTTTTAACTCCGTCCTCCCCTATTTTATCCAATTTATCTAAAGCAACTGTAAAGTCAATTAATTTATCAGAAGCACCAATAACCTCCGCAATTCCAGATAATATTTTTCTATTATTGATTTTAATGGTAACGCCATTCAAACCTAATTCTGTAAATACAGCATCGTATAATTGAATTAATTCTACTTCTTGCCATAACGATTTTGAACCTACTACATCGGCATCACATTGAAAAAATTCTCTAAAACGACCTTTTTGTGGACGATCTGCTCGCCAAACGGGTTGGATTTGGTATCTTTTAAATGGAAATTCAATATCGTTTTGGTGTTGCACCACATAGCGTGCAAAAGGAACCGTTAAATCATAACGAAGTGCTTTTTCTGAAATACTTGATGTTAACTTGTTACTTTCTTTATTTTCTAGCGCACTTTCATTGGCTTTAGCCAAATAATCTCCAGAATTTAAAATCTTGAATATCAATCGGTCACCCTCTTCACCATATTTTCCCATTAAAGTTTCAGAATTTTCAAATGACGGTGTTTCAATAGGTTGAAATCCGAATTTATCAAAGTTACTTTTAATGATCGAAATAATATACTGACGTTTTGCAACTTCAATAGGTGAAAAGTCGCGCGTGCCTTTAGGAATACTCGGTTTTTGAGCCATATCAATAGCAGATTTTTAGGTTGTAGATTTTAGAATTGAAACCTCTAAAATCTAATTATCAAGAGCAAATTTATAATCTAAATTCTTAAATTTTAATTTTCTCTATGCAAATATCATATTTTTATACTAAATAATAGTCGTTCTAAAGCAAACTTGTAACAAAAATTGTATTTTCGTGACAAATTAGAAATGATGTTCAAATTAACAGTAGAAAATATCCGAATCGCGCTTGGTTCTATTCGAACCCAATTATTAAGAACAATACTTACAATTTTAATTATTGCAATTGGAATTACGGCATTGGTTTGTATTTTGACTGTAGTATCGGCATTAAAAAACACATTGTCAACCAATTTTGCTTCGATGGGTTCGAATACCTTTAATATTACCCAATACGAAACCCAAGTTCGAAGACGTGGCGGCGGCGGAGATGTTGAAAAAATAAACCCAATTATTTCTTGGCCTCAAGCCAAAGCATTCAAAGAAAATTACAAATACCCTTTTACCGAAACTTCACTGTCATTTGTGGCAACTTCAAGAGCAGAAGTCAAATTTGAATCTGAAAAAACAGATCCAGAAATTTCAGTTGTAGGCGTTGACGAACATTTTCTACCCAATTCAGGTTTGGAAACTACATTAGGAAGGAACTTCACCGGTTTTGACATTGACAACAACGCCTATGTTTGTGTGGTTGGTTCAGATTTTCAAAAAGGATTATTAAAAGACGTCAATCCTATAAATAAAATTATTTCTATTCGTGGCGCAAAGTTCAAAGTTATTGGCGTTTTAAAAGAAAAAGGATCGACATTTGGCAATAGCCAAGATTTACGTGTTTTAATTCCAATTCAAGTGGCAAGGTCATTATTTACTGCTCCCAACATCAATTATGCGATGAGTATAATGGTTGCAAAAGAAATTTTATTGGATGAAGCGATTGATAATGCAGGAAATATTATGCGCCGTATTCGTAAATTAAATCCCGTTCAAGAGAATAATTTTGGAGTTTCAAGAAGTGATGATTTAATCAATCGAATTGCCGAAATGACTGGGGTGTTAAGTGCTTCAGCATGGATTATTGGAATTATCACCATTTTTGGATCTTCGATTGCCTTAATGAATATAATGCTGGTTTCGGTAACGGAACGAACACGAGAAATTGGTGTTCGAAAAGCCCTAGGAGCAAAAAGAAGTACTATTGCATTCCAGTTTTTTATTGAAACATTAATTATTGGTCAATTAGGCGGATTAGTTGGTATCATTTTAGGAGTTTTGGGCGGCTATGGAATCTCATCTGCAATCGATTTTAGTTTTGTAATACCTTGGAGCGCAATTATAGCAGCTGTTGTTACTACCTTTATTGTTGCGGTAGTTTCTGGTTCTTATCCAGCTTTAAAAGCATCTAAATTAGATCCAATTGAAGCTTTAAGATACGAATAATCTCTAAAAATTACAGGCAATCATTCGGTCATTGCCATAAATATCTTTTCGAAGTTCGATATTTTTTAACCCTAAAGATTCTAATAAATCTTGGGTTTCTTTACCTAAATATTGATTGATTTCGAAGAACAATTGCCCGTTCGTATTTAAATTGGCAGCAGCCAACTCAGCAATTTTCTTATAAAAAATTAGTGGATCATTATCGGGAACGAATAACGCCAAATGTGGCTCGTTTTCCAAAACATTGGGTTTAATTTCTGCCTTTTCTAGATTTCTAACATACGGTGGATTGGAAACTATAATGTCAAATTTCTGATCTAAATGATTGGTTTCTAAAATGTTCTTATGCAAAAATGTAACGGTAACTTTATTTAAAGTCGCATTTTTTTCGGCTACAGCCAATGCCTTTTCAGAAACATCTACAGCAAAAACTGCAGAATTTAAAATGTTTTTTGCCAATGAAATCGCAATACAACCACTTCCTGTTCCAATATCCAATATTTTTAAGTCTTTCTTTTTGGATAATTTGGTATTTAATTTTACAATCCAATCAACCAACTCTTCAGTTTCAGGTCTAGGAATTAATACATTTTCATCAACTATAAATTCTGAACCATAAAAGTGAGTTGTACCCAATATATATTGTATGGGAATTTGAGTTTTTAACTTTTCTAAAATAAAATTCCAATTTGAAATTTCAGCTTCAGAAAATTCTTTTCCAGCATCAAAAGCCAAATCAATTCTCCTTAATTGGTGTCTGTTTTCAAGTATCAAATAAAAGAAACTCTCTGCTTCCATTTCGTCATAAAATGGCAACAGTGAATTTATAAAATTGATTTTATATTCTTTTATTTTCATAACTACTTGAGTTTTTTCAACATCCAAACTTCACAAGAATTGTGCCCAGTGTTGCCTATTTGTTGGTCTAAATATTCAAATCCCGATTTTCGATATAATTTTTGTGCAGCATCCATGTAAGTCATTGTTTCGATGTAACAACTTTCAAATCCAAATTCAACGGCTTTTTCGAGACAAAGATTCATCAATTTTGTTCCAAATCCTAACCCTCTAATCTCAGGCAGAAAGTACATTTTTTGAAGTTCACAAATGGCCGCTTCGGCATTTTCCAATTGCATTATTCCTGCACCTCCTAAAATTTTACCATTGCTTTCAACCACAAAATAGATAGCTCTTGGAACATCGTAAACCTCAAATAAAGTATCTAAATACGGATCTGCATAAGCTGTACCCACTTTTGGCGCACCAAAATCCATTAATACATCTCTCACAATTGCAGCCATTTGGGCATTGTCCCGCTTTTGGATTTCTCTAATTCTAATGCTTTCCATATTACTTTTTAATCGTATTTTTGCGGTGTGAAGGTACAAGAAAAATATATAAAAAGGTGCATCGAATTGGCCAAAAATGGATTGGGAACTACCTACCCAAATCCGCTTGTAGGTTGCGTAATTGTATATGAAAATAAAATTATTGGTGAAGGCTGGCATAAAAAATCGGGAGAAGCTCACGCGGAAGTAATTGCCATAGAATCTGTTCAAAACAAAGAATTACTTTCTTCATCCACACTTTATGTTAGTTTGGAACCTTGTAGCCATTTTGGGAAAACCCCACCTTGCGCCGATTTAATTTTGAAATATAAAATTCCAAATGTGGTTGTTGGAACAATTGATCCAAATAATAAAGTGGCTGGAAAAGGAATTCAAAAATTAAAAGATTCAGGTGTAAATGTAACTTTTGGAATATTAGAAAAAGAATGCAACGAACTCAATAAACGTTTTTTTACATTTCATAGAAAAAGCCGACCATTTATTATATTAAAATGGGCTGAAAGCTCCGATGGATTTATCAGTCCGAAAAATAGATCCGAACAAAAACCAGTTTGGATTTCAAATGAATATTCACGTCAATTGGTGCATAAATGGCGAAGTGAGGAACAGGCAATTCTCGTTGGAACCCAAACAATAATCGATGATAATCCGTCACTTACTGTTCGTGATTGGACTGGCGAAAATCCAATTCGTGTTATTATTGACAAAGAAAATAATGTTGATTCATCGAAAAATGTATTTGATAATCAAGCAAAAACAATTGTCTTTTCTAGTAAGGAAGTGACCTCAAATTCAGAAACAATTCAAAATATTAAAATAGATTTTGATATTAATTCTACACAAACTATAGTCGAAAAACTTTATGAAAATAACATCCAATCGATTATAATTGAAGGTGGAAGTAAAACGATTCAATCATTTATAGATGCCAATATTTGGGATGAAGCGAGAGTTTTTATTGGAGAAATCAAATTGCATGATGGAACAAAAGCGCCAGAATTAAAAAAAGCCATTTACTCAAAAAGGTATCTAAAAAAGGATACTTTATTAACTTACAGAAATGATGATTGACACAATTATTTTTGATTTTGGCGATGTATTTATCAACCTTGATAAAGAAGCAACTCCAGCTGCTTTGAAAAAATTAGGATTAGAAAAATGGAGTTCAGAAATAGATTCTTTAAATTTTAATTTCGAAAAGGGATTAATCTCGAGAACTGATTTTTTACTTGGTTTAAATAAACTAGTTCCAAAGGCAACTCAGGAAGAAGTTCTTGAGGCTTGGAATGGCGTTTTATTGGATTTTCCAATGTATCGATTAGAATTTCTTGAAAAATTATCAAAAAAATACCAACTCTTTTTATTGAGCAACACCGATTCAATTCACATCAATCATTTTAAAGAAAAGAATGGAGATGAATTTTATAATCGATTTTACAATTGCTTTGAAAAGGTCTATTTCTCTTATGATTTAGGAATGAGAAAACCAGACGAAGAGATTTACAACTTCGTAATCAAAGAAAATAATTTAAATCCGAAGACAACACTTTTTGTAGATGATAATTTTGACAATATAGAAGGTGCAAAAAAAACAGGATTACAAGTTTGGCATTTGCTGAAAGGCAAAGAAGACGTTATTGAATTATTTAAAAAGGTAAAATTATAATTCATTTTGGAAATAAAAGATAACTATAAAACGATAGAAAGTCCATCAGAGGAAATACTATTTAAAGAAAAGAATAGTAAATTTTTTGGTTATGCATTTCCTGTTTCAACTACCGATGAAATTAAGATTCACATCGACCAATTAAAAAAACAACATTTTGGGGCAGTTCACTTTTGTTATGCGTATCAAATCGGAACTGAAAAAATTGAATTTCGAGCCAATGATGATGGAGAACCTAGCAATAGTGCCGGAATTCCGATTTATGGACAAATACAATCTTTTGGATTAACCAATATATTAATTGTTGTTGTACGTTTTTTTGGCGGGACTAAATTGGGTGTTGGCGGACTTATTACAGCTTACAAAACTACCGCGCAATTAGTCCTTGAAAACGCATCAATCATAGAAAAAACAATAGATGTTCAATTCAAAATTACGTTCGATTATAAAAACATCAACAAGGTAATGCGAATTATAAAAGAGAAACAATTAGAGATTCATTCTCAAAAAATGGAAGATAATTGTGAACTTCTAATTGTTACAAGAAAAAAAAATGCCGAACGTATATTCGAAATTTTTGATGCTTTATTTGAAATTTCAATATCAAAATTAGATTAATCTAACTTCGATAATACCTCTTTTATATAATCTGGCGGGTTGATCGGTTTGCCTGTTGATAAGTCCACAAA
>CANKZE010000057.1 GCA_947488545.1 Bacteroidota bacterium | reverse complement strand
ATTCAACAAAAAATCGGGCATACGGTGATAGCGTAAGTTAACGTAATTGAAGAGGGGATATAATTTTAAAAATTATATTACAATTACAAATAGGCTCTAAAAAACCTATTTTACTTACTTGGATTTGATAAATTCTACTATTTTTTGGCAAGCGTCACCTGTTCCATAGGGATTATGGAGTGAGCTCATGGCGTAGTATTTATCATTATTGTTTAACAAGTTGGTACACTCGAAAATGATTTTTCCTTTGTCGGTACCAACCAAAATTACAGTGCCTGCAGCGACTGCTTCTGGGCGTTCTGTGGTTTCTCTCATTACCAAAACTGGTTTTCCTAAACTTGGGGCTTCTTCTTGAATGCCACCCGAGTCAGTAATGATTAAATACGATTTATTCATTAACCAAACAAAAGCTGGATAAGCTAAAGGTTCGATTAGTTTAATATTATCAATGTCTGAAAGTAAATCATAAACCGGTTTCTTTACATTTGGATTTAAATGTACTGGGTAAATAATTTGAACTTCGGGGTTTGATTGTGCTATTTCTTTTAAAGCTTCACAAATAGAAATGAAGCCTTGACCATGATTTTCTCTACGATGCCCAGTTACCAATATTATTTTTTTGGTATAATCGACAATCGATTTAATTTTTTCAATTTCATGGTTTTCACTATTCTCAACTAAAACAGAACTTTCAAATAATGCATCAATTACAGTATTTCCTGTAACCAAAATAGATTTTTCTGGTACATTTTCACTCAACAAATTTTGTTTTGCTTGTTCTGTAGGTGCAAAATGATAATCGGCAATTCTGCCGGTAACTTGTCTATTTATTTCTTCTGGGAAAGGTGATAATTTGTTATTTGTTCTCAGTCCAGCTTCTACGTGGCAAACTTTTGCACCTGCGTAAAATGCTGCAATACTTGACGCCATTGTTGTGGTTGTATCGCCATGAACATAAACATAATCGGGTTGAAATTCCTCTAATATTGGTTTTAAACCCAATATAATATCTGATGTAAGTGAATATAAATTATGATTGGGTTTCATTAAATCCAAATCGTAATTTGGTGTAATTTGGAAAAAATCCAATACTTGATCCAACATTTCTCGATGTTGTGCAGTTACACAAACTCGAGTTTCAAATTGGTCTTTTTCATTTTGAAACGCACGGACCAAAGGAGCCATTTTTATAGCTTCAGGTCGGGTTCCAAAAATAATTAGATTTTTTGTCATTTATTTTCTGGATATTATCTTTTTAATAATTCCAAGTCGCTCGCAACCATTTCTTTTACCAATCCGGCCAAGTCATATTGTGGCACCCAACCCAATTGAGTTTTAGATTTTGTAGGATCACCAATTAACAAATCAACTTCTGTTGGTCGGTAATATTGAGGATCTACACGCACCACCACTTTTCCAATTTCTAATTGATATTCTGGGTTGTTACACGCTTTTATCTTTGCAATTTCATTTTCATTTTCTCCTTCAAATGTCAACTCTATTCCTACTTCTGAGAATGCAAAACGCACAAAATCTCGAATATAGGTTGTAACACCTGTCGCAATTACATAATCTTCAGCAACATCTTGTTGTAAAATTCGCCACATTGCTTCTACATAATCTTTGGCGTGACCCCAGTCTCTTTGCGAATTTAAATTACCCAAATACAAGCAATCTTGTTTTCCTAAAGCAATAGCTGCGGTTGCCATTGTAATTTTTCTAGTTACAAATGTTTCTCCTCTTCTAGGTGACTCATGGTTGAATAAAATTCCATTACACGCAAAAATATCATATGCTTCACGGTAGTTTTTAGTTATCCAAAAACCATAAATTTTTGCAACACCATATGGTGAACGTGGATAAAATGGTGAATTTTCATCATAGAATCCTTTTTCATTTTTATTTTCTTCTAAACCTCCATATAATTCTGAAGTGGAAGCTTGATAAATTCTAGTTTTCTTTTCTAAACCTAAAATTCTTACCGCTTCTAAAATTCTCAAAGTCCCCAAACCGTCTACGTTAGCAACATATTCTGGAGAATCAAAAGAAACTTTAACATGTGACATTGCCCCAAGATTATAAATTTCATCCGGTTGAATTTCTTGAATAATTCGAATTAAATTGGTTGCATCGGTAAGGTCGCCATAATGCAATTTAAAATGCACGTTGTTTTCATGCTGATCTCTATATAAATGATCGATTCTTTGGGTATTAAATGAAGAAGCTCTTCTTTTAATTCCATGAACCATATAACCTTTTTCTAATAATAATTCAGCTAAATAGGAACCATCCTGTCCTGTTACACCTGTAATTAATGCGGTTTTTTGTTTAGTATTCATAATTTTTGTATTAAACCGTTGATGTGTTTATTCGTTGATTTGGTTAATCGGAAAAAATTAATTTGGTAATTTGTTTAGGCGAGAAATCATCTGATTGGCCAAATAAAATATAGTTTACATATTACATTTGAAATTGATATTGCAATTGAAATTGATATTGTAATTTCTTCGATAACCTATTAAACTTTCTAACCTATTAAACAATTAAACTTTTTATCCAATTAAACTATCAACAAATTTAACCTTTCTTACATTTTTAATTCTTTAAAATCATTAATGTTTTCTATAAACCAATCGTATGTTTTTTGAATTCCATCTTCTAAATTGATTTGGTGTTTCCAACCTAAAGAATGCATTTTAGAAACATCTAATAACTTTCTTGGTGTTCCATCAGGTTTGGATTCATCCCAAATAATTTCACCATTATGACCTACAATTTTTTGAATTAATAACGCTAAATCTTTAATTGTTAAATCCTCACCGGTACCAATATTATATAAATAATCCGGCAAATTATTTTCTAATGCAAATACCACAGCAGCGGCCATATCATCTACAAATAAAAATTCTCTCAATGGCGTTCCGCTTCCCCAAAGGGTAACAGGAGCGTTATTATTGTGCTTACCTTCGTGGAATTTTCTAATTAATGCAGGTAATACATGGGAACTAGTTAAATCAAAATTGTCATGTGTTCCGTATAAATTTGTTGGCATCAAACTCACATAATCTCTACCAAACTGATTTCTAATTGCTTGACATGATTTTACACCTGTGATTTTTGCTAAAGCGTACCATTCATTTGTGGTTTCAAGCGAACCCGTTAATAAATATTCTTCTTTTAGTGGTTGAGGAGCTAATTTCGGATAGATACAAGAACTTCCCAAGAAAATAAACTTATTTATTCCTAATTCAAATGCAGTGCTAATTAAATTGTTCTGAATTTGCATGTTTTCCATTAAAAACTGGTATGGAAAATCATTATTTGCTAAAATTCCTCCCACTTTTGCGGCAGCATCAATTATTATTTCTGGTTTTTCGATTGTGATAAAATTCCTTACAGCTTCTTGGTTTCGAAGATCTAAATCTTTACTTGAAGCGCCAATTAAATTGGTATATCCTTTATTGGATAATACTCTCCAAATTGCCGATCCAACCATTCCATTATGGCCTGCTATATATATTTTGGAATTTAAATTCATTTATAAAAAACGTTTTTAATTATATTTCATACTTACAACCTAGCGTCAACATTATCTCTATCTAATGCCGCCTTACTATCAAAAACGATTGTATGAGAACCCTTTTTGTAATCATTGATATTCATTTCAAGAAACTCCTTATGAGCCACCGTTAATATTATTGCATCATATTTTGAAGGTGATTGCTGAAGTTCAATGTTGTATTCTTTTTTAACTTGACTGGCATCTGCATGCGGATCAAAAACATCAACTTCTAATCCAAATTGAATTAATTCATTATAAATATCAACCACTTTCGAATTACGAATATCTGGGCAATTTTCTTTGAAAGTAACTCCTAATAACAGCGCTTTTGCACCTTTAATATTAGTTCCTTTTTGAATCATCATTTTAACCACTTTTCCCGCAATGAACATTCCCATGTTGTCATTTACTCTTCTTCCTGAAAGAATTACCTGAGGATGATAACCTAAACTTTCTGCTTTATGAGCTAAATAATAGGGGTCAACCCCAATACAATGTCCACCTACTAAACCCGGTTTGTATTTTAAGAAATTCCATTTGGTTCCTGCGGCATCCAAAACGTCGTTGGTATCAATTCCAATTCTATCAAAAATTAATGCCAATTCATTTACAAATGAAATATTTACATCTCGTTGAGCATTTTCAATGGCTTTACTTGCTTCTGCAACTTTAATACTTGGCGCTTTATAAGTTCCCGCTGTAATTATTGAGGCGTATAAATTATCAACAAAAGTAGCAACGTCGGGAGTAGACCCTGAAGTAACTTTCTTTATTGTGGTTAGCGTATTCACTTTATCACCAGGATTTATTCTCTCGGGACTGTACCCGCAGAAAAAGTCATCATTGAATTTAAGTCCGCTATTTTTTTCTAAAACTGGAACACAATCTTCCTCGGTACAACCAGGATAAACAGTACTTTCATAAATTACAATTGCTCCTTTTTTCATTACTTTTCCAATCATTTCTGAAGCTTTTAGTAATGGTGCTAAATCGGGTGCTTTAAATTGGTTTATAGGAGTTGGAACCGTTACAATAAATAGGTCACACAACTTTAAATCATCAATATTACTGGAGAATTTAAGTTGAGTTGCTCCTTTAATTTTATCAGCATCAGATTCTAATGTTTTATCGATTCCGTTTGCTAATTCAGATACTCTATTAGTATTAATATCAAAGCCAATAGTATTGTATTTAGATCCAAAAGCAACAGCAAGTGGAAGCCCTACATATCCTAATCCAATGATAGCAATATTATTATTTGAAAAGTGCATATTTAATTTATATCTGAAAAAGCAATAAAATTAACATTTTTAATCTTAATTTCTACATTTTATTTCACCGCTTCGCGTGGTCAGTCACATAAAATGACTAACTACGCTAAAAATTTACAAACAGTATACTATTATTTTTCTTTTGTAATAGTAATTAAAAATCCTAATTCTTTTAGAACTAAGCGGATTTTATTTTTTTCAACTTGCGATACAACTCCTTCTTTTCCTATGAAAGGACCTTTAGAAATTGTCAATACATCGCCAGCTTTTATTCCTTCAACTTCAACAGAACTTATTATTTCGTTTAAACTTTCCTTCAGAGCTAGAATTTCGTGTTCTTGAATTATTGCAGGTTTCCCTAGCCAAAACAAATATCTCACTACCCCAGGAACTTCGAAAACTAAATTTCTATCTTTTTCATTTATATTAACAAAAACATAAGAATTAATAAGTGGCATTTCCACTTTCTTTTTTCTATCTGACCATTGCTTAACCTGAGTAATCATTGGACAATAGGCTTCAATTCCCATTTTCTCTAAACAAAAAGCTACCTTTTTTTCGTTCTTAGGTCGAGTATAAATTGCGAACCAAGACATTATTGATCTATCTGAATATTACTCGAACTTTCCGAATCATAAATTGTCAATCCTTTACCATCGTATTTTTGAGTAATAAAAAATTGAACTTTACGCTTGATTTCTTTCTCTATTTTACCTGATAGATTTTCGATATATTCAGTATTCAATTCATCACCAATAACAATAACTTCAATTGTTCCGCTGTCAATTCCATTTGCATAATCGCCTATAACAATTACTTTTTTCACATCTCCCATTCTATCCAATATAATTTCTACAATTGAATCCAGTCCAATATGTTGAAAAATTATATTTTTTAGTGTTTTATAAAGGGGATGTTTTGTGTTTGCTTTATAAGAAATTCTATTTTGAACCGCTTCTTTATTTAAATAACCTGCTTCTTCAAGATTGTTTAACTCTTTTCGGATTGCATTTGTAGATTCGTGCATTTCTTCCGCTAAACCACGCAAATGCCCGTTATTAGCCGCGTTTATAAAAAACTTGACCAATATTCTAAGACGTGTTTTAGAAGTAATTAACGTTTCTAACATTTTTGTATTCGATTATGAGTAACAAAAGTACTCATTAAAATTATAATTTACAAAACAATTTAAAAAATTTATTTGTAAATAAAAAAACCGCCAAAAGGCGGTTTTTAATAATCTTCTGAATGCGTTTTAATTAGAATTTAAAAACTAATTCAGCACTATGTTGAATGTGGTTGTTCAATAATGTGTTTTGAACAAATCCATATTTTGCTAAAGATTGAACTCTTAAACCAAAATTTGGCTTGAACCAAAAGTTGAATCCTAAACCAATATTTGAACTTTGGTTAGCATTGTCATCCACTTTATTCAATCCAAAACCAGCAACTAAATATGGGTCAAATGAAGTGCTTTTGATAAACTCTTTACCAAAATAGAATTTTCCGTTTAAATCAAATCCTAAGTAATTTTGACTTTCATTTATGGTTCCTCCGTTATGAACTTTATTTGAAGAAAGTTGGTTAATTCCAAAAGATCCTTCCAATGAAAATTGCTCACTCATTATTCTTTCAACGCTAATTCTTGAAACAGTTGGCAAATAATTCCATTGTTCAGATGGGTTGAAGTAATTACCAGTTTTTGAAGCTGAATTATCAATAATGTTAGCACCAAATCCAATAATCCACTGTGGTTTTGCATTAGTTGTGTCGTCTTGCGCTACAACAGCAAAAGTTGAAAATAATAAAAATAATACAACTAGGTTTTTCATGACTTTTAAGTTTAAATTTTCAACAAATATATTATTTATTTCTTAAGTAGTATTATAATTGCAAGAAAATTAAGTTATTTGTAAATAAAAATATTTAATATGACTCCTACTGCAATTGTACTTTTAATGACGGTGTATTTTGGAATTTTGTTTCTAATTTCCCATTTTGTTAGTAAAAATAATACTGGAAACGAGGCTTTCTTCAAGGCAAATAAGAATTCTAAATGGTATTTAGTTGCTTTTGGAATGATTGGAACCGCACTTTCAGGGGTTACTTTTATTTCCGTTCCTGGGGAAGTTGGAAATCCCGAAACGCAATTCAAGTACTTCCAATTTGTTTTAGGAAATGCCATTGGCTTTATTATCATTGCAAAGGTGTTGCTTCCTTTATATTATAGAATGAATTTGACTTCAATTTATGGCTATTTTGAGCAACGTCTGGGGAAAATTAGTTATAAAACTGCCGCTTCTATATTTTTAATAAGTAGAACAATTGGGTCTGCATTTAGATTGTATTTGGTAATAATTGTTTTACAACGTTATGTTTTCAATTTTTATAAAATACCATTTGCCGTTACGGTATTGATATCATTGCTTTTAATATTTGCCTATACCTATAAAGGTGGTTTAAAAACGATTATAATCACCGATACTTTACAAACCGTTTTCTTAGTTTCTTCAGTTTTTTTGACGATTTACTTTATTTGTAGTAGTTTGAATTTAAATATTTCCGAGGCATTTGAAGCAGTTTATAACAGTAATTATTCAAAGGTGTTTTTCTATGAAGATTACATGAAAGGAAGTTATTTTCTGAAACAGATATTAGGAGGAATATTCGTAACTATTGCGATGGTTGGGTTAGATCAGGATTTAATGCAAAAGAATTTGAGTTGCAATAATATCAAAGAGGCTCAAAAAAACATGTTTACGTTTACTGGTATTTTTGTTTTAATCAATATTTTCTTTTTGAGCGTGGGCGCCTTACTTTATATCTATGCTGCCAAAAACGGTATTGAAGTTCCAACCGATTTGATTACAGGAAAACCAAGAACGGATTTGCTTTTTCCAGAAATTGCTTTTCATCATTTGGCGTTAATTCCTGCAATTGTATTTTTGTTGGGATTGACAGCAGCAACATTTGCAACCACAGATTCTGCTTTAACGGCATTAACTACTTCTTTTTGCGTTGATTTTTTAGGAATGGATAAAGCTGAAAATGCTGCTAAAACAAATATGGTAAGAACAAGACATTTCGTTCATATTGGTTTTTCGACGCTTATGTTTTTGGTGATTTTACTTTTTAATGCAATAAATGATTCGTCAGTTGTAAGTATGATTTTTAAGATTGCATCTTACACTTATGGCCCATTATTAGGATTGTTTTGTTTTGGAATGTTTATGAAAACAAAAACGGTTCATGATAAATTAGTTCCTATCATTTGTGTACTTTCACCAGCAATATGTTTCTTAATTAGTTATAATTCTGCGGCTCTTTTTGGAGACTACGTAATTGATAACGAGTTGATTATTGTTAATGGTTTGATTACTTTTATAGGATTGTTGATAATCAGCAAACCAGCAACTTCACAAACGGAGTTTTAATTTTTAGCCCCGATGGCAGTGGAAATCCTTTGCTTTTTTTCTTAAAAAAGCAAAGATTGAAACGTACAGCGGGAAATAGCTTCAAATAAAACTAATACTGATTGGTTGTTAATAGCACCAATGTACACGCCACTTCCACTTTTATATTGTTCAATTTTAGTAGTTGGTAGAACTCAGGATTTTCAGTTCCTGGATTAAAAATCACGCGTTTTGGTTTTGCTTCTACAATATAATTGTAGTAATCTCTTTGTCGAGCAGGATTTAAATACAATGAAACGGTATTTATTTGGGACAACGGAATGGCTTTGGTGTAAATTTTTATTCCAGAAACTTCGCCTGTATTTTGACCAATAGCAAGCACAGAATGTCCTTTTTCAACTAACATTGTGATTGCTTTAAACGAGTATCTATCTGGCTTTGTGGACGCACCAAGTACGAGCGTTTTTTTATTTTTCATATTGCAAAAATACGTATTTAATAGGGTTTAAATATCTTCTTTTGGTAAGAATATTTCCGCCATCATACAACGGGCGCTTCCGCCACCACAAGCTTCAATTGTGTCAAGGCTTGAGCTTAAAATAGTTACGTGTTCTTCTAGCTGAGCAATTTGTTTTTTGGTAAGACTTTTATAAGCCGCGGCGCTCATCACTAAATACCTTCTATCGTTAGCGCCTTTAACTTCAAGCATATTTCCGGCAAAATTATTCACTTGGTCTTCGGTTATGTAAATCACTTCTTTATCATCGCCTTTTAAACTATCGATCACCATTTTGCGTTCCTTTTTATCGTCTATAGAATCGGCGCAAATTACGGCATAGGTTTCCCCGATGCACATCATTACATTGGTATGATAAATTAATTTTCGTTCTCCATTAACGGTTTGAAACGCTTCGAAAATAATCGGATTTAAGTCGAAATCTTCGCAAAATTCAATGAATAATTCTTCATCGGCTCTTGGTGATAAAGCGCAATATGCCTTACCGTTTTCACGATCAAGCAGAATACTTCCTGTGCCTTCTAGAAAAAAATCATCTTCCTCAGCAGAAGTATAATCCATGATATTGTCAATAAAAAAGCCTTTTTCTTCGAGAATATCGAGAATTTCTTCACGGCGTTCTAAGCGTCTGTTTTCAGCAAACATTGGAAACAAAGCGATGTCACCATTTTCATGAAATGAGATCCAGTTGTTTGGAAAAATACTATCGGGTGTGTCTGGATTTAAAGTGTCTTCTACAACAATAACATCAACACCAACGGCTTTTAACTTTGCTACAAAAGCATCAAATTCTTGTTGGGCTTTTGCGTTAACTGTTGCGGGCAATAACCCATCAATTACTTTTTGGTAATAATTATTTACTGCCGTTTGCTCGTTCATTCGAAAAGCTACAGGGCGAATCATTAATATGGAGTTGGTAGTTTGATTCATTGTTTTAATTGTTTAAAGTTTAAAGTCATAATGTCAAAAGTTTTAAAACTTAAAACCAGACTTAGAACAAATTATATTTTTTATTCTTTACTTTTTGAGTCTATTATCTCTTCGTCTATTATCTAATTTCTCAATCTCTAACCAGCGGCAATGTTGAACACCTTAAAAGCCCTTCTTGTTTGGCAATTTCTGCATAGGGAATTTCTTCAACTGTGAATCCTTTTTCTCTAAGCCAAGTGTTTAATCTATCGAATTTTTGTTCTGAAACTACCACGTTTTGAGCAATTGAAAAAACATTAGAATTCATATGGTACATTTCATTTCTATTGATGTGAAATAGATTTTCTTTACCAAATAATTTCACTAGATAAAGGTAATCGGATTCTTCACGAAATCCTTGTTTGTAAATAATTCCTTTGTCGTTTCCCACCGGCTGAAAACAGCAATCCAGGTGAAGTGCATTGTCGCGAGCTTCAATTTTGGATTTTACCAAATCGAATTCTTTTACAATTTTGTTTGGAAATAGATTTCTAATAAATTCTACTCCTTGCCAATTGGTTCTTGCAGTGATGTAATCTTTATAGTCGCTTCCTTTGTAGGTTCCAATAAAAATGTGGTCATTCCAAAGCATAACATCTCCGCCTTCAATATGAACTTCTTCGGGTGGGCGAATCACTTTTAAGGGATCAATTTGATCTGTAATATATTTGATTGCGTCCAATTCCCTTTCTCTGTCGGGTAAAATATTCGCTTTAATAAAGATATCGTCTATTACAAATCCAATATCTCGAGTGAAAATTTGATTGTAATTTTCGATCATTTCAGGACGATAAACGGTTACGTCGTATTTTTTAAACACTTCGTTAAACGCTTCCATTTCATTAACCATATCGTCTTCAATAGGATAGGTTCCTGCAATGATATGCTCTAAAGATTTTGGATCGTAGGCTTCTTCTTTTGTTGGTGTTGGCCCATTATTCACTGCCGATCCTAAAACTACTGCTCTTAATCTCGCTGTTTCGTTTTTTACATTTAGCTTTAACATAGATTTTCTTAGAATTGACTCTTTACAAATATAAAAAAAAGCTTCACAATTTGTGAAGCTTTCTTAATTATTAATCAAAAAATCTATCTTTTCTCAATAGCTTTAAAATCTCTTAAAGGATATCCAATATAAACTTGTCTTGGACGACCAATTGGTTCTTTATTTTCACGCATTTCTTTCCATTGCGCAATCCAACCTGGTAATCTTCCAATTGCGAATAGTACTGTAAACATATCTGTTGGAATTCCTAATGCTCTATAAATAATTCCAGAGTAGAAATCTACGTTTGGATATAATTTTCTAGAAACAAAATATTCGTCTACTAAAGCTGCTTCTTCTAATCTTTTTGCGATAGCTAAAATTGGGTCATTAACTCCTAAAGTTGCTAAAACTTCGTCGGCTGCTTTTTTAATGATTTTTGCTCTTGGATCAAAATTTTTGTAAACACGGTGTCCGAATCCCATTAAACGGAATGGATCGTCTTTATCTTTGGCTTTAGCCATATATTTCTCTGCATCACCACCATTTTTCTGAATTTCTTCTAACATTTCAAGAACTGCTTGATTTGCTCCACCATGAAGTGGCCCCCAAAGTGCAGAAACACCTGCTGAAATTGATGCAAATAAACCAGCGTGAGATGAACCTACCATTCTAACTGTAGAAGTAGAACAGTTTTGTTCATGATCAGCGTGAAGTATAAATAATTTATTTAAAGCGTCGATAACAACTGGGTTTGAAGCGTAAGGCCCTGTTGGGATTTCAAACATTAAGCGCATGAAATTTTCAACGTATCCTTGAGTATTATCATAATAGTTCAAAGGATAACCCATGCTTTTTCTATAGGTCCACGTTGCAATAACAAGGAATTTACCCATTGTTTTACAAACTGCTTCGTACATTTCTTTTTCATTTTCAACATTCACCGACTTCGGGTTGAACGCTGTTAATGCACTTGTTAAAGAAGATAAAACGCCCATTGGATGTGCTGTTTTTGGAAACCCATCGATGATGTTTTTCATTTCTTCGTTAACCAATGTATATTTTCTAATACCGCTTTCAAAGTCTTCTAGCTGCTGTTTTGTAGGTAGTTCCCCAAAAATTAATAAGTAAGAAACTTCCAAGAAATTGGCTTTGTCAGCTAATTCTTCGATTGCATAACCTCTGTAACGCAAAATTCCTTCTTCCCCATCTAGGAAAGTAATTTCACTTTTACAAGAACCTGAATTTTTGTAACCAGGATCAAGGGTGATTGCACCAGATAAATCACGCAATTTATTAACATCTATGGCTACTTCATTTTCACTTCCTACAATAACAGGAAATTCATATTTTTTACCTTCTAATTCTAATACGGCTATTTTTGACATAATATGTGGGAAAAAATCTATTTATAATATTAAACAAAATTAAGGTATTTAGTATTAATTAAAAAAGAAATACGCTAACGATTTCGTTAAATTAAATATAAAAATTACAATAAAGGCAATACTTTTTTGAAAATCATAAAAATCAACATAAAAAAAACGTCCAATAAGCAATTAACTCAATGGACGTTTATTATTTATAGATTAAAACTTACTTGATTTTGAATGCTTTTACACCCGGAAAATAAGCTGTATCACCTAATTCTTCTTCGATTCTAAGCAACTGATTGTATTTTGCCATTCTATCACTTCTTGAAGCCGAACCTGTTTTTATTTGTCCGCAGTTTAATGCTACCGCTAAATCAGCGATAGTATTGTCTTCAGTTTCTCCTGAACGGTGTGACATTACAGAGGTATAACCAGCATTTTTAGCCATATTTACTGCTGCAATAGTTTCAGTTAAAGTTCCAATTTGGTTTACTTTTACTAAAATTGAATTAGCAATTCCTTTTTCAATTCCGGTTGAAAGTCGCTCCACATTAGTTACAAATAGATCATCACCAACTAATTGCGTTTTGTGACCAATTTTATCTGTTAAATATTTCCAACCATCCCAGTCATTTTCGTCCATTCCGTCTTCGATAGAAATAATTGGATATTTAGAAGCTAATTCGGCTAAATAATCTGCTTGTTCTTCAGAAGTTCTGATTTTTCCTGTTTCCCCTTCAAATTTTGTGTAATCGTATTTTCCGTTTACATAGAATTCAGAAGCAGCACAATCTAGGGCAATCATAATTTCGTTTCCGAAAGAGTAACCAGCAGCTTCAACCGCTTTTTTAATTGTATCTAATGCGTCTTCGGTTCCACCTGCTAAGTTTGGAGCAAATCCACCTTCGTCGCCAACAGCTGTACTT
>CANKZE010000056.1 GCA_947488545.1 Bacteroidota bacterium | reverse complement strand
TGTTGCTATCGTTTTCTTGGCTTTGGCCAATAGAGCCATCAAAAAGGATGAAGATCTCGTAAAATCTGCTGATCGTTTACGATAAACCTATAAACTTGTTTATTAATGCGAAGAAAAACCCGAACGTAAGTTTGGGTTTTTTTTTGTTTTTTGTTTTAACCGCAAGGTTCGCAAAGGTTATACGCAAGGTTCGCAAAGAAAATTAGTTTTTTTACCACAAAATGCACAAAGTTTCACAAAAATTAAAGTAAAAAGTCTACTCTCTCTTCGTCTATTATCTTTATTCTGAAATCTGAAATCTGAAATCTCACCTCTTCCCTAACTCCACAATTTCCAAATTTGCAATTTTCTCTCCCTCAATTTCAAATCGCAACATCGTTCGCATTTGGTGAAAACCACTAATTCCAGCAGCTCCAGGATTCATATGCAACAAATTGTGCTTTTTATCAAACATTACTTTCAAAATATGAGAATGCCCGCAAATGAATAATTTCGGTGGGTTATTTTGCATTTCTGTCCTAATATTCGGATTGTATTTTCCTGGATAACCGCCAATATGTGTAATCCAAACATCCACTCCTTCACACATAAATCGGTTGTGCAACGGAAATTCCATTCGCGCCTTATCATCGTCAATATTCCCGAAAACCGCACGCAAAGGCTTCAAATTTTTAATAGAATCGGTCACTGCCAAATCCCCAATATCGCCCGCATGCCAAACCTCATCCGCCAAATTAACGTATTTCAAAATCGTATTATCTATATGACTGTGCGTATCCGAAAGAAGTAATATTTTTTTCAAAATTGTTTTTTTTTGGAGCTATTTCCAGCTTTCCGTTACAATCTGCGCTAAAAAGCGCAGGATTTTCACTTCACCCGAAGCGTCGGGACTGGGCTAGGATTTTGAGGTAAATTTAAACATTCCAAGTCCAAATAAAAAATCATAATTAAAACAACTTTGATCGACTTCAATTTCGTTGCGAAAAAATTAATAAGTATCTTTACCACTTCAAAATAAGTCTCTTGAGATATTTCATAAAATTAGCATACAACGGAACAAATTACCACGGTTGGCAAGTTCAACCTAACGCATCGTCGGTACAAGAAACTTTGAATAAGGCACTTTCCGTAATACTAAATGAAGAAATAAATATCATGGGTGCTGGAAGAACCGACACCGGAGTTCATGCCAAGGAAATGTTCGCTCATTTTGACTACAATCCTACTCTTGAAATCGATTCTGTACTTCATAAACTCAATTCCTATCTTCCAAAAGACATTGTGATTTACGATATAATTCCTGTTCGTGACGATGCACACGCTCGTTTCGACGCCAAAAAAAGAACTTACAACTACTACATTACTTCTGTAAAAGACGTTTTCTCCCAAGAAGAAAGTTGGTATTACCATCAAAATCTAGATGTGGAATTAATGAATCAAGCGGCAAAAATATTATTAAATCACACCGATTTTCAATGTTTTTCAAAAGTAAATACCGACGTAAATACTTTCAATTGTACTATTTCTGAAGCTTATTGGACACAAGAAAACAACCTATTGATTTTTACCATTTCTGCCGATCGTTTTTTACGTAATATGGTACGTGCAATTGTGGGAACGCTAGTAAATGTTGGTTTGCATAAAATCACCCTTCCCGATTTCAATTCCATTATTGAAAATAAAAATAGAAATGAAGCTGGATTTTCAGTTCCTGCACAAGGATTGTTTCTAACAAAAATTGAATATGACTATTTATAAATGCTTTTTAATCAAATAATAGAAGTTACACTATCAAAATAATATGAAAGCAAAAGCATTCGACACCATTGTTTTTAAAAGGATATTAAAATACGCTAAACCCTATAAATGGCGATTCAATAGCGTTATTTTATTTGCAATATTCTTGTCGGTTTTTGCTGCTTTACGACCTTATTTATTAAAATTAACCGTCGATGATTACATAAAAACGCACGATCAGGTTGGTCTTTTATGGTACGTAACATTAATGGGAATCGTACTTATTCTTGAAGTACTTTCCAACTTCTTCTTTGTTTACTGGGCGAATTGGCTTGGACAAGATATCGTAAAGGACGTTCGTGTAAAACTCTTCAAACACATGTTGAGTTTCAAAATGAAATATTACGATACCGCTCCTGTTGGTCAATTAATAACAAGGTCGGTTTCCGATATGGAATCCATTGCGAAAATTTTCAGTCAAGGCCTTTTTATGATTGCAAGTGACTTACTAAAAATGATTGTGATTCTATTTTTCATGCTAAAAGAAAATTGGAAACTAACAATTATTGTATTCATTGCAATGCCAATATTGGTATTTGTAACCCGAATTTTCCAACGAAAAATGCAAGTTACATTTGAAGAAGTAAGAAATCAAATAGCCAATCTTAATACGTTTGTGCAAGAGCGTGTTACAGGAATGAAAATCGTTCAACTCTTCAATAGAGAAAATATTGAATATGAAAAATTTAAAGAAATTAATAACAAACATAAAAAGGCTTGGGTAAAAACCATTCTTTACAACTCGATTTTTTTCCCAATTGCCGATATTATTTCATCTTTAACTTTAGGATTCATTGTTCTATATGGTGGTTTCAGAATATTAGAGGGTGATACCACAACTACCTTTGGAGATATTTTTTCTTACACAATGTACATCGGAATGTTATTTAATCCATTGCGACAAATTGCCGATAAATTCAACGAAATGCAAATGGGAATGATCTCAGCAAATCGTGTTTTTGAAATATTGGATACTAAAGAACACATCCAAGACATTGGAACTATTGAAGCGCCAACATTTGAAGGAGCAATCGAATTTAAAGAGGTGAAGTTCAGTTATATTGATAATGAAGAAGTCATAAAAGGAATCAATTTAAGTGTTCAGCCCGGGCAAACAATCGCGATTGTTGGAGCAACTGGAGCTGGAAAAACGACCATTATCAATTTGCTAAATCGTTTTTACGAAATCAACAGCGGAACCATTTACATCGATAATCAGAATATTCACGACTATACTTTGGATTCCCTTAGAAAACAAATTGCAGTAGTTTTACAAGATGTTTTCCTATTTGCCGACACGATATTAAACAATATCACGCTCAACAACCCTGAAATTACTCGCGAGCAAGTGTTGGCTGCAGCCAAAAAAATCGGAGTCCACGAATTTATCAATAGTTTGCCCGGTGGTTACGATTACAATGTAAAAGAGCGAGGCGTAATGTTATCGTCAGGACAACGCCAATTAATTGCATTTTTACGAGCGTATGTTAGCAATCCAAGTATATTAATTTTAGACGAAGCTACCTCATCCATCGACATGTATTCTGAAGAATTAATTCAAAAAGCTACCGAAACAATCACTAAAGGGAGAACTTCAATAATCATCGCACACCGTTTGGCAACAATCATAAATGCTGATAAAATTGTAGTAATGGACAAGGGGCTCATTGTGGAGCAAGGAACGCATCAAGAATTATTAAATGAAGCCTCCGGTTTCTACAAAAATTTATACAATTCTCAGTTCATTTTAAACTCATAAATAGACATTATAAAATTGATCAACTAATTGAAGTTTTCCTATTATCAAATAAAAATTAATTCATAAATTTGCGACAGCTTTATTACCATAAATAAATAAAAAAAATGACACGAGCTTATGCGACTGCATTTTTACCATAATTAAATAAATTAGAAAAATGAAATACGATGTAATAGTTTTAGGAAGTGGGCCTGGAGGTTATGTAACAGCAATTAGAGCCTCACAATTGGGTTTTAAAGTTGCCGTTATCGAAAAAGAAAACTTAGGTGGAGTTTGCTTGAATTGGGGATGTATACCAACAAAAGCATTACTAAAATCGGCACAAGTTTTTGATTATCTTAAACACGCTTCTGATTACGGTTTGACGGTTTCATCATTTGATAAAGATTTTACAGCAGTTGTAGGTCGTAGCCGAGGAATTGCTGACGGAATGAGCAAAGGAGTTCAATTCTTAATGAAAAAAAATAAAATTGATGTAATTGATGGTTTTGGTAAAATGAAACCTGGAAAAAAAGTTGCTGTTACCGCTGCTGATGGTAAAGTTACTGATTACGATGCCGATCATATTATTATTGCAACTGGTGCTCGTTCACGTGAGTTACCAAACTTACCACAAGATGGTGTGAAAGTAATCGGTTACCGTAAAGCAATGACATTAGAAACACAACCAAAATCAATGATTGTAGTTGGTTCAGGAGCTATTGGAGTTGAATTTGCTCACTTTTATAATGCAATGGGAACACAAGTTACTATTGTAGAATTCCTTCCTAATATTGTTCCTTTGGAAGACGAAGACATTTCTAAACAAATGGAACGTTCAATGAAAAAAGCAGGAGTTACTATTATGACTAACTCTTCTGTAGAAAAGATTGATACTTCTGGAGCTGGTGTAAAAGCGTATGTGAAAACAGCAAAAGGAGAAGAAATTCTAGAAGCTGATATTTTACTTTCGGCTGTTGGAATTAAAACCAACATTGAAAATATTGGATTAGAAGAAGTGGGAATTGCCACTGATAGAGATAAAATTATTGTAAATGATTTCTACCAAACTAACATTCCAGGGTATTATGCTATTGGGGATGTTGTTCCGGGACCTGCATTGGCTCACGTTGCATCTGCTGAAGGAATCACTTGTGTAGAAAAAATTGCAGGATTGCACGTAGATCCTATCGATTATGGAAATATACCAGGTTGTACGTATGCAACTCCAGAAATTGCATCAGTAGGATTGACTGAAAAACAAGCTAAAGAAAAAGGATACGATTTAAAAATCGGAAAATTCCCTTTCACTGCTTCAGGAAAAGCAAAAGCTTCAGGAACTCCTGACGGATTTGTAAAAGTAATATTCGATGCGAAATATGGAGAATGGTTGGGTTGTCATATGATTGGAGCTGGTGTTACCGATATGATTGCCGAAGCAGTTGTAGCAAGAAAATTAGAAACTACTGGTCATGAAATTCTAAAAGCGATTCACCCACACCCAACAATGAGTGAAGCGGTTATGGAAGCTGTTGCTGATGCTTATGGTGAAGTAATTCACTTGTAAAAAATAACTAAGAAGTATATCAATCCGTTTTGTGAATTCAAAACGGTTTTTTTTTATTTACTTTTTTTAATAAAATCAAAATAAATAATATACATTTGTGAATAAAATAATCCCAAAAAATTAGTTTAAGCGCCACAAATTCAAAAAGTTATAAATCATTAAACTCTTAGAATTTATGAATAATATTATAGTTATTTTAGGCAATTACTTCGACACTTATTTTAGTTCAAAGAACATACGCAAAATAGAATTAGTTATTCTTCGGGTAGCTGTTTTTTCTTTTTTACTGCATTTAGCGCTAATATTTTTAGGTAACAATTTTTTATTCTTCCGAAATTTTCAGCACAGTTACCTTAAAGCTATTTACACTCCGTTTAGTTTCATTTTGCTTTATGAAGTTTTTCTATTAGTAATAATTATTCCAAAATCGATTTCTGAATTCGTGGGAAAACAATTTGAAGTAATTACGTTAATCACGCTTCGGAGTTTCTTTCACGATATTGCGGAACTTGATTTAAAAAACTCGATTAACATATATAATCCCGATTTTATAAGTTTGATGTACGATCTCTGCGCTGCACTTGTCATGCTTAGTTTGACCATTTTATACTATAAAATATATCAAAATAATGGAAAAGCAGAAGTCGTTAATCAGCTTAATAATTTTATTAACATTAAAAAAATGGTCTCCTTGGGGATGATCATAATTTTATTATTGTTAAGTATTAGTAGTTTTTACAATTGGGGTTCTGACATGATAGTTGCTTTACAAATTGATAAAAATTATCCCAATTCAAACGCTGTTTTCTATTCCGATTTTTTCTCTATCATGATTTTTGTAGATGTATTACTATTGATTATTTCATTTACTTATCATTTTTCGTTTTTCACTATTTTTAGAAATGCTAGCTTTATTATTACAACCATTTTAATCAGAATGTCACTTACAATTGAAAAACCAATGAACTATATAATTATCCTAATAGGGTTTTTATTTTCAATTTTCTCATTCTACCTTTTTGGATTAAGAAAAAAAATAGGGCAATAGCTTATAATTAAATGATTACTAAATATATTTAGTATGTAGCCATTGCATTGCTATACTTCCAATTTTCAGAATAGTAAAAGTGCTATTAGCGGTCTAAAAAACGTATATTTGCACCAAATTTACATTTTATGACTACTTTCGAGCAATTCAATCTTCCTAAATCAGTTCAAAAAGCAATTGATGATTTAGGTTTCGTAACGCCTACTCCAATCCAGGAAAAATCATTTTCTGTGATTATGTCAGGTCGCGACATGATGGGAATTGCACAAACGGGAACTGGGAAAACATTTGCCTATTTACTTCCATTATTGAAGTTATATAAATTCACCCCAACCGATACTCCTAAAATTGTAATTCTGGTTCCAACACGTGAATTGGTGGTGCAAGTGGTTGAAGAAGTTGAAAAGTTAACCAAATACATGTCTGTTCGAACATTAGGGATTTTTGGAGGTGTAAACATTAACACCCAAAAGAAAGCGGTCTATGAAGGAATCGATATATTAGTTGGAACACCCGGTCGTGTAATGGATTTGGCTTTGGATAGTGTTATTCGTTTTGATGATACTCAAAAATTAGTTATCGATGAATTTGACGAAATGCTAAACTTAGGATTCCGAGTACAGCTTACTTCCATTTTAGCGATGATGACGAGAAACAAACGTCAAAACATCCTATTTTCAGCTACAATGACTGATGAAGTCGATGCCATTTTAAATGATTTCTTTGATTTCCCTGAAGAAGTTACCCTTGCTCCATCTGGAACTCCGTTAGAAAATATCCAACAATTCACTTATAATGTGCCTAATTTTAATACCAAAGTTAATCTGTTAATTCATTTGCTGGAAAGCGATGAATCGATGGAAAGAATATTGGTGTTTGTAAACAATAAAAAGATTTCGGATATGCTTCATGAGCGTATTGAAGAACATTTTGATGGGCAATTTGGCGTAATTCACTCCAATAAATCTCAGAATTATCGTTTAAGTACGATGGCTTCATTTCAAGAAGGAGAATTGAGAGGTATTATTACAACTGATATTATGGCTAGAGGTTTGGATATTTCCAATATTTCTCACGTAATCAATTTTGAGGCTCCTGAAATGCCCGAATTGTACATGCACAGAATTGGTAGAACAGGTCGTGCGGATGCAACTGGAACAGCAATTAGCTTTATCACACCTCGCGAAGCCGACTTAATTACCGAAGTTGAAATATTAATGAATCATGAAATTGACGTTATTGAATTTCCGGAAGAAGTTGAGATTTCAACCAAATTAATAGAACCTGAAAAAGACAAGCAACCGATTAAATTCCTTCTTAAAAAACCAAAATTAGACGGAAATGGAGCTTTTCATGAGAAAGCTAAAAAGAATAAAAAAGTGAATCTTGGAGGACCTTCAAAAACTAAAAAGAAAGTTTCTGGTTCAGTTAATCGTAACATGCTTAAAACTAGAGATAAGAAACGAAAAGATAAAAAATAAGCGATCTTAATAATAAAGTAAACTATCTGATGCTAGGTAAATTAAATAAATAGCGGTTTCCAATCAATAATATCAATTTATAAAGTAAATATGATTTGAACAATCAGAAAAAGTAGTATTTTTGACAAACAAAATTAAGAATGCAATTTAAACATCCAGAACTACTTTATTTTCTTTTTGTGTTGGTGATTCCAATTCTGGTCCATTTGTTTCAATTGCGTCGTTTTAAAAAAGAATATTTCACGAACGTTCGATTCCTAAAAGAACTTTCAATTCAAACCCGAAAAAGTTCAAAAATTAAAAAATGGTTGTTATTGGCAACCCGATTATTACTGTTAACTGCATTAATAATCGCATTTGCTCAACCTTTTTTCAAAGCCAAAGATGCTAAGAATATTTCCAACGATATGTTTATCGTTTTGGATAATTCCTATTCGATGCAAGCAAAAGGAAATAAAGGTGAATTGTTGAAAAGAGCGGTTCAAGAATTATTAGAAAACACTCCAGAAAATCAAACTTTTTCCTTGATTACCAATAATGAAACCTATTGGAATACCGACATTAAATCAATTCAAAAAGAAGTTCAAAATATTACTTACAGCCCATTACCTTTTCAATTGGAGAGTGCAATGGCGAAAATTAAATCTAGAAAAAGCGCCAATAATAAAGATGTAATCATTATCAGCGACGCTATTGGTTTAAAACCAAAACAACTAAAAAGCATCGACGGAAATTTCAATACTTACTTTATTACTCCAGAAGCAGAGCAAAAAAATAATATCGCTATTGACAGTGTTTATATGAATCAAACGCTGAACGATTTTTATGAAATTGGTGTCAACCTAAAATCATATGGCGAACAAGATAATGCTATTCCTATTGGTTTGTACAACAATAACAAACTAATTGCTAAGACATTAGTAAAATTTGAAAAATCAGAAACCATTATCAATTTTACAATTCCAAAGAAGAATTTTAACGGTTACGTTTCTATAAATGATGCTAGTTTGACATACGATAATTCCTATTATTTCAGCATTACTAAGCCTGAAAAAACGAATGTTATAAGCATTGGAAAAACAGAAAAAAGCGGATTCTTAAATCGGATTTACACTACTGAAGAATTCAATTATAGCAATTCTACAATTGAAACATTAGATTACAATACTATTGAAAAACAAGACGCAATTGTATTGAATGAACTTGAGAATTTGCCTCAAGCATTGGTAACTAATTTAAAATCATTTGTAGAAAAAGGGGGCAATCTAGTATTTATTCCTTCAGCTGAAAGTAAGATTGCAGAAACCAATCGATTTTTAGGAATATTTGGTCAAATTCAATTGGGAACTAACCAAAATGCAAACAAATTAATTACCAAAATTGCTTTTCAGCATCCATTATTCCAATCAGTATTTGAGAAAAAAATTGATAATTTTCAATATCCAAATACGAAGCAAAATTTTGATTTAAAAACTACAAACCCAGCAATATTAAGTTATGAAGACCAAAGTTGTTTTCTAACTTCCATTCAAAATCAAGTTTCTAATGTTTATGTTTTTGCTGCGCCTATTAATAAGATGAATTCTAACTTTCAAAATTCGCCTTTAATAGTTCCAATATTTTATAATATGGCGCAAAGCGTTCAGAAAACTGGAGTTAACGCCTTGAAAATTGGTGAAAATCAACCTTTTTTAGTTGACACAAATTTGTCAAAGGATGAAATTTTGGAGGTTAAAAATAAAGATGAAAAATTTATTCCAACCCAACAAATATTAAACAATAAAGTTAAATTACAATTCGATGATTACCTTATCTTTGCAGGGAATTTTGGAATTTACAAAAAAGACGAAGTGGTTAGAAACATCAGTTTTAATTACAATCGTTCAGAAAGTAATTTAGAGCAATCGCAAAGCCAATTATTATCTGATTACAAGGTAGTTAAATCAATAGATTCTGTATTTAATAGTTTACTTTCTGACCGAAGTAATGACGAAATTTGGAAAATATTTGTAATATTGACCTTATTATTTTTATTTTTAGAAGTATTAATTCAAAAATTAGTAAAATGAACCTAATTATCCGTGAAGCTACAATAATTGATTCTAAAAGTCCTTTCCACAATCAGAAAGTTGATGTGAAAATTAATTCAGGAATCATAGAAAAAATTGGAAGTAAAATTCCAAATGAAAATGGTTTTGAAGAAATAAAATTAGATAATTTACACCTTTCAGAAGGTTGGTTCGACAGCAGCGTTTCGCTTGGTGAGCCAGGGTTTGAAGATCGAGAAACTATTGCAAACGGATTAAATGTAGCTGCAAAAAGTGGGTTCACAGCGGTGGCTTTACAACCCAACTCCTTCCCTATTATTGACAATCAATCGCAAATTAATTTTTTAAAAAATAAAGCCGAAGGAGCTGCAACCGAATTATACCCAATTGGTGCTTTCACCAAAGAAAGCGAAGGAAAAGATATGGCCGAATTATTCGATATGAAAAATGCTGGCGCAGTCGCATTTGGAGATTACAATAAAAATATTGACAATGCCAACCTACTAAAAATCGGATTACAATACGTTCAAGATTTTGATGGATTGATTATCGCCTTCTCACAAGAAGCCAGTATTAAAGGGAATGGTGTGGTAAATGAAGGGGTTGTTTCAACTAGATTGGGATTAAAAGGAATTCCAAATTTGGCTGAAGAACTTCAAATATCCCGTAACTTATTTCTATTAGAATATACAGGTGGAAAAATGCATATTCCAACTATTTCAACTGCAAAATCGGTGGAGTTGATTAGAAATGCTAAAGCAAAAGGGGTAAATGTCACTTGTAGCGCAGCAGTTCATCATTTGGTATTAACCGATGAAAAATTAGAAGGGTTTGACACAAGATACAAAGTTTCACCACCTCTAAGAACTGAAGAAGACAGAAAAGCGTTAATCGCGGGAATTAATGATAATACAATCGATATGATCACTTCCGATCATAATCCGATTGATATTGAGCACAAAAAAATGGAATTTGACGGAGCTAAAAACGGCACCATCGGATTAGAATCTGCTTTTGGATCGCTTACAAACGAAATTGCTTTAGAAAAAATAATTGAAAAATTAACCGCAGGTAAAAGTCACTTCGGAATTGAAAGTTCATCAATAAAAGAAGGTCAAAAAGCCAATATTACTCTTTTTAATCCAAATGGAAATTGGACATTTGAAAAAGAAAATATCCTTTCAAAATCGAAAAATTCAGCCTTTTTAGGAACTCAGATGAAAGGAAAAGTATATGGAATTTACAATCAAGGAAAATTAGTTTTATCATAAATATTTAAATTAAAAAATGGAAAATTCTGTTGAAGAAGGAAAAACAATAGCAATTACAAGCTATATTTTAATTGTGGGTGTACTTATTGCAATGTCTATGAACAGTGAAAATAAAAATTCATATGCTTCATTTCACATTCGTCAAGCATTGGGTATTTCATTAACATTCATTTCTTTAGGATTAATAATTAGTAATTTCAACACCCTTTTTATTTCTGTTCCAATGTGGATTTCAGTTTCTATATTGTGGACTTATGGAATATTTAGCGCTATCAGTGGGTCTGAAAAACCAATTCCAATTTTAGGTCACTATTTTCAAAATTGGTTTAAAACCATCTCATAATAATGGAATTATCATTAGAATATCAAGTTCGCGAACCAAAAATAATAGTAGATAAAAACCCATTATTGCTTTTATTACACGGTTACGGTAGTAACGATTCCGACTTGTTTTCATTCGCTACTGAATTACCCGACGAATATTATGTAATTTCCGCCAGAGCACCCTATGACTTACAATATGGAAGTTACGCTTGGTATGCGATTAATTTTGATGCCGATCAAAATAAATTTTCAAATCACGACCAGGCGATATTGTCTAGAGATTTAGTGGTTAGATTCATCGAAGAATTAAAAGTAAAATTCCCAATTGACAGTTCCAATATTACCTTAATTGGCTTCAGCCAAGGTTCAATTTTGAGTTATTCAATTGCGCTTTCTTATCCGAATATTGTTCAACGTGTTGGTGCATTGAGCGGCTATTTAAATTTGGATATCAATAGTGAAAATTACCAAAACAATGATTTCAGTAAATTGAAAATATTTACTTCACATGGAACTGTAGATCAAGTAATCCCTGTAGAATGGGCTCGTAAAACAGACCCTATTTTGAAAAGCTTAGGAATTAATTCTACCTATAAAGAATATCCTATTGGGCATGGCGTTTCACCACAGAACTTTTTTGATTTAAAAGATTGGTTGCAGGGAAAATAATAACCAAAATATTACTTTTTTGGGAACATCAAAGATTGGTTGATTTCAAATGTGAAAGTGTTATTTTCTTTTACAAAATACTTCAATAAAACTTCCCCCCAATTTTCCCCGTCACTAAAATCAGCAATAATCCATCGGTGGTTTATCACTTTAATTTTATTAATGATAAATTTATTGGCACCTAATTTCTTTTGGCCGGTATAGGGATTTCCATTTGGATTCTCATTCCATTTCAATAACGCCTGATTTATTGCAGGAATTAAAGTTGCTAAATCACTTTTTTGATCGGGATTTGAGGTAAAATAATATTGCGCTTTTTCATTATTTTCAAGGGTGAAATAATTTGCCTCTTGGAGTTTTGAATTAAAGTCTTTCTCTTTTGAATTTAACTTTTTAGTCAATTTCTCAATTTGAGTCTTTTGAAAATCTACCTGTTTTGAATAATAGGCATAGGTAAAAATATTAAATAATAATGCGAGGATGAAAAGGTAAAGTAAAAGAGAATGTTTCATTTTTATAAATTTATTTCAAGATTATCGTAAGCTAAATAAACAGATTCTGGAAGTTTGTTTTGAACTTCATCGTGGAAACCAAGATGGTAACTTATGTGTGTTAAATAGGCTTTTTTAGGTTTGACCAATGCAATAAAATCCAATGCTTCTTGCAAATTAAAATGCGTATTATGATGTTCTTCACGCAACGCATTTATCACCAAAACATCAAGATTTTTTAATTTATCAAGTTCTTGATTGTCAATAGTTTTAACATCGGTTAAATAAGCAAAAGATTTAATTCGGTAACCAAAAACTTGAAGGCTTCCGTGCATGACATTTATAGGGATAATTTCTTTTCCTCCCAATACAAACGGTTCGTTGTTTATCACTTCAATTGGTGTAACCGTTGGAGCGCCAGGATACTTGTTTTCTGTTTCAAAAACATAATCGAAGCGTCTTTTTAAATTGTTTAAAACTCGTTCATGTGCATAAACTGGAATATCGCCTTGTTTAAAATTAAAAGGTCGGATATCGTCTAATCCAGCAGTGTGATCGGCATGTTCGTGGGTGTATAAAATAGCATCAACTTGCGGGCATTTTGAAGCTAACATTTGCTGTCTAAAATCGGGGCCGCAATCAATAATTAAAGAAAAGTTATCCCAAGAAACCCAAACTGAAACTCTCAGTCTTTTGTCTTTTGGGTTTTCGCTTAAGCAAACAGGGTGATTACTACCAATTACTGGAATTCCTTGTTAAGTGCCG
>CANKZE010000055.1 GCA_947488545.1 Bacteroidota bacterium | reverse complement strand
AACATAAAATTATAAAGATTTGGTGAGAATGTTAACCAATATTTTAGAAAAGAGTTTGCCTAGCACATTGAATAAATTAGGTAAATTTGATTTAAGAGGAAAAACCGAAATCACAACTTCCACAATTGCTGCCGATTTTTACGTGACAACTTCTTTAGGGAATTTACAGTCCGATTTAGTAATGACTAATATTGATAATATAGACAATGCATCCTATAAAGGGAATTTAATATTAGAACACTTTAAAATAGGTCAATTCCTTGGTAAAAAAGATTTAGATTTTGTAACTCTAAATGTTGATATAGATGGACAGGGATTCAAACTTGATAATTTAAACACATCACTTTCTGGGGATATTTATAAAATTAATTACAAAGGATATAATTACACCAATATTGTTGTGAATGGTAACTTTAAAAATCCGATATTCAAAGGTAAATTAAATGTCAATGATCCAAATTTATTCATGGATTTTGATGGATTGGTAAATCTTGAAAAGAAAGATATCAATTATAATTTTAATGCAAAGATTGATTATGCCAATTTGAAAAAAATGAATTTGGTACAAAAAGATAGTATTTCTGTTTTCAAGGGTATAATCGATATGAGAGTATCGGGAACCAATTTAGACAATATCAAAGGGTCTGTAAACATGACCAACACTTCTTATCAAAATGAAAAAGATACTTATTACTTTGATGATTTTGATTTGGAATCAAGTTTTGATGAAAATAAAATACGTACTATTTCTATTAATTCACCGGATATTGTACAGGGAAAAATTGTTGGAAATTTTCAAATAGATCAATTACAAAAAATGATTGAAAATTCTTTGGGAAGTCTTTACGCCAACTATAAACCGAACAAAATCAAGCAAGGACAGTATTTGAAATTTAATTTTTCTGTATACAACAAGATTATAGATGTCTTTTTGCCCGGCGTTTCATTGGCGCCAAATACTTTATTTCAAGGTTCGATTAACTCGGATAGAAATGATTTTAAATTTAATTTTAATTCTCCTAAAATTACTGCTTTCGAAAATAATTTTCATAAAATCAGTATTAGGATTGATAATAAAAATCCACTTTACAATGCCTATGTTTCAATGGATAGTATTCAAACTAAAAACTATAAAATTTCAGATTTTAGTTCTATCAATGTAATTGAAAACGACACTTTATTTGTTAGATCTGAATTTAAAGGCGGAAACAAAGCGGAGGATAATTATAAATTGAATGTGTTTCACACGATTAATAAACAGAATAATAATGTTGTAGGAATTCAAAAATCGGAGATAAAATTCAAAAATGTATTGTGGTATTTGAATGAAAACAGCAATGATAAAAATAAAATTGTTTTCGATAAACGATTATCAAACTTTTCATTTGAAGACATTGGATTAACACAAGAAAATGAAAAGGTAGAGTTTAAAGGTTATATTAATGAAAATAACTCAAAAGACCTTAATCTGAATTTTACCAATATTGATATCAATAAATTAACACCAGAAATTTCAGATTTTGAATTTAAAGGAATTTTAAATGGGAATGTAAACTTGAAGCAAAATAATACTATTTATCAACCAACAGCATCATTGTTTATTGATAATTTAAATATAAATAAGATACTTTTAGGGAAGTTAAATTTAGATATTGCTGGTGATAACGAATTAAAAAAATTCAAGGTAAATTCTTCCATAGTAAATGAAAATATAGAATCTTTCAATGTAAAAGGAGAGTTTAATATTGAGAACCAAGAAACCAAAACCAATTTAGATTTACGATTCAATAAATTTAATTTAGGTGTTTTAGGATTAATTGGTGGCGATATTGTTACTAATATTAAAGGTTTTGCCTCTGGAAGTACTAATATTGAAGGTGTAATTACTGATCCTAAAGTAAATGGTAGAATGTATCTTGAAGACTCTGGGATTTCTATTCCTTATTTAAATGTAAATTATGAATTTGAAAAAAAATCTATAGTTGATATTACTGAAAATTCTTTCATTATAAGAAATGCAAGTATTAGTGATTCGAAGTTTAAATCCCAAGGTAAATTAGATGGTAGAGTAAAACATAATAAATTTTCAGATTGGGTCTTGGATTTAAAAGTAAAATCAGATCGATTCCTTGCATTAGATACAAAAGATAGTGAAGATGCTGCCTATTTCGGAACTGCATTTATTGATGGAGTTGCTTCAATTTCAGGTCCTTCAGATGGTTTAGTTATAAATATAGATGCAAAATCTGAAAAAGGAACCAACGATTAGATTCATTTTCTTACCTCTAAAGAAAAATACAATATCGGTAAAGGGGTTGCAAATAATTCCAGAAATTATAATGGTTTAGAATTAAAATTTAACTTAGATATCAACCAAAAGGCGGAGATAGAAGTAATTTTAAATAGAAATTCTGGACATGGAATGAAAGGTCGCGGAAATGGAAATTTATTGTTAGAAATAAATACTTTGGGTAAATTTATTATGACGGGAGATTTCCAAGTTTATGAAGGAACTTATAATTTTAAATACGGTGGTATTATTGATAAGAAGTTTAAGGTTAAAAAATTCGGATCAATTGTTTGGGAAGGTGATCCGCTAAAAGCCAATATTAACTTGGAGGCGGTATATGAAACAACTGCCAATCCAGCTGTTTTATTAGATAATCCATCTATAAATAAAAAAGTTCCTGTTGATGTAATAATTGGTATTAGAGGAAATCTAAGTAATGTAGAACCGGATTTTTCTATCAATTTTCCAACAGTTAGTTCAGTGTTAAAATCTGAAATTCAGTATAAATTAGACGACAGAGATACGCGTCAAAAACAAGCGTTATATTTACTTTCATCTGGTGGATTTTTAAGTCAATTAGGAATAAGTCAAACCGATTTGACTGGAAATATTTTCGAGAAATTTAGTGGTATTTTCAATGATATTTTTCAAGATGAAGAAGGGAAGTTTAACCTTGGAATCGATTACGTTTTAGCCGATAGACGACCTGGTTCAGAAACTGACGGAAGATTTGGAGTTACCGTTTCTTCTAAAATAAATGATAGAATAACTTTCAATGGAAAATTAGGTGTACCAATAGGTGGGATTAATCAATCGGCAGTAGTTGGAGATGTTGAAGTTCAATATCGTGTTAATGAAGATGGGACACTTAATTTAAGAGTCTTTAATAAGGAAAACGATATCACATTTATAGGTCAAAATATAGGTTATACTCAAGGACTTGGTATTTCCTATGAAATTGATTTTAATACCTTTAAAGAGTTGGTGAATAAAATATTTAAGAAAAAAATATTAGTGCCTAAAGCTACTAATTCAATTAATCAACCGGATTCTGATATTCCAAGTGATGGAATTAATTTTAAAAGCAAAAAGAAAAAAACAAAGAAAAATCTTAAAGCCAATTCAGAAGCAATTTTGAATAATGAAATAGATTAATAGCCTTTATAAATAATTTTTATCAATAGTAGTTTCGTGATTTCCTTTGTTAATAAGCAAAATACTTTCAATATCAAAAACTTATCAACGAAAACGTTTGAATTTGAATAAATTAGGAATTTAACAATAATTCCACTTTTTTTAATCCCAATTTATAGTAAGTTTACATTTTAAAACATAAAAAATGAGTAATACAATAAAAAAAATAGGTGTTTTAACTTCTGGAGGAGATTCTCCAGGAATGAATGCTGCTATTCGTTCTGTTGTTAGAACTTGTGCCTACCACAACATCGATTGTATTGGAATTTATCGCGGATATCAAGGAATGATTGAAGGCGATTTTAAAGAGCTTGGACCTCGTAGCGTTAACAATATAATAAATAAGGGAGGAACCATATTAAAATCGGCTCGTTCAAAAGAGTTTATGACTACTGAAGGCAGAAATAAAGCCTACATGAATCTTGTAAAAGCCGGAATTGATTCTCTTGTAGTAATAGGTGGAGACGGAAGTTTTACAGGTGCCGAAGTTTTTAATACTGAATATGGCTTTCCTGTAATGGGAATACCTGGAACAATTGATAATGATATTTATGGTACAAGTCATACTTTAGGTTATGACACTGCTTTAAATACTGTAATTGAAGTAATTGATAAAATTAGAGATACTGCAAGTTCTCATAATCGATTGTTTTTTGTAGAGGTTATGGGGCGTGACGCTGGACATATTGCCTTGAATGCAGGTATTGGAGCTGGAGCTGAAGAAATTTTAATTCCAGAAGAAAATTTAGGATTAGAACGTTTATTAGATTCTTTACATAAAAGTAAGTCTTCAGGAAAATCATCAAGTATTGTTGTTATTGCTGAAGGAGATAAAATTGGTAAAAGCGTTTTCGAACTTAAAGATTATGTAGAATCAAATATGCCTGAATATGATGTTCGAGTTTCTGTTTTAGGACACATGCAAAGAGGAGGATCGCCTTCTTGCTTCGATAGAGTTTTGGCAAGTAGGTTAGGGGTGAAAGCTGTTGAATCATTAATAGAAGGAAAATCAAATTATATGGTTGGTATCTTGGGTGATAAAATTACATTAACACCATTAGAACAAGCAATTAAAGGGCATACAGAAATTGATAAAGAACTATTGAGAGTTTCTGATATCATGTCAACGTAAAAAATTAAATTAATATAAATCGGCGATTAGTTAATTGTCAAAAGTTTAAAAAAAATGTCAAAAGTAAAATTAGGAATTAACGGTTTTGGAAGAATCGGAAGAATTGTTTTTAGAGAATCATACAATAGAGATAATGTTGAAGTAGTAGCTATCAATGATTTATTAGATGTAGATCACTTGGCTTATTTACTAAAATACGATTCTGTTCACGGTCGTTTTGCTGGGAAAGTAGAAGTTATTGATGGAAAATTATTTGTAAACGACAAACACATTAGAATAACTGCTGAAAGAGAACCTGCTAACTTAAAGTGGGATGAAGTTGGAGTTGATGTAGTTGCCGAATGTACTGGTTTTTTCACCACTTTAGAAACGGCTCAAGGGCATATTAAAGGTGGAGCTAAAAAAGTTATTATTTCTGCCCCTTCGGCTGATGCGCCAATGTTTGTAATGGGTGTAAACCACGATAAAGCAAAAGCAACAGATACTGTAGTTTCAAACGCTTCTTGTACAACTAACTGTTTGGCTCCTTTAGCTAAAGTTATTCATGATAATTTTGGAATTTTAGAAGGATTAATGACCACTGTTCACGCAACAACTTCTACACAAATGACTTGCGATGGACCATCAAGAAAAGATTGGAGAGGTGGTCGTGCTGCGTCTTGCAATATTATTCCATCATCTACTGGAGCTGCAAAAGCTGTAGGTATGGTAATCCCTGATTTAAATGGAAAATTAACTGGAATGTCAATGCGTGTTCCTACAACTGATGTTTCTGTGGTTGACTTAACTGTTAAATTAGCAAAAGAAACTTCATATGATGAAATCATGTCTGTATTAAAAAATGCTTCTGAGACGTCAATGAAAGGTATTTTAGGCTACACAGAAGACGCTGTCGTTTCTCAAGATTTTGTTTCTGATCCTAGAACTTCAATTGTGGACGCTAAAGCTGGAATTGGATTGAATTCTACTTTTTTCAAAATTATTTCTTGGTACGATAATGAATATGGATATTCAAGCAAGTTGATTGATTTATCAGTTCATATCTCTAGTTTAAAGTAATATTTTATACCTGAATCCCCATTTATTTGGGGATTTTTGTATCTAATAAATTAATGGTCTAAACCAATTTATATGAAATTATTAGTTGATAGCGGTTCTACAAAAGCCGATTGGATTTCAATTGACGAAACCGGAAAAATTTTGTTTACCACACAAACATTAGGACTAAATCCTGAGGTTCTTAATAATGAAGAAATTATATCACGAGTTAATGATCGTTTCGATATTTCTTTAAATAAAGAAAATGTAACCCATTTGTTCTTTTATGGAGCAGGTTGCGGAACTGACAGAATGAAAAATTTCTTGACTGATGTATTCAAAGAGTATTTTCCAAATGCAACAGTTGTAGTTCACGAAGATACGTACGCAGCTGTTTACGCAACAACACCAAAAAACGAAAAAGCAATTGTTTGTATTTTAGGAACTGGTTCAAATTGTAGTTATTTTGATGGTAAAATATTACATCAAAAAGTACAATCTTTAGGATATATAGCAATGGATGATTGTAGTGGTAATCAATTTGGAAGACAACTAATTAGAGATTATTATTTTGGTAAAATGCCTTCTAATTTAGCTGCTGAATTTGAAAAAACCTACGATTTAGATGCTGATGTTATTAAGAACCAGTTGTACAAGCAACCAAATCCAAATGCGTATATGGCAACATTTGCTAAATTCCTTATCCTTCATAAAGACGAAGAATATTGTCAGAAATTAGTTCGTAAAGACATGCAAGTTTTCGTTGATAATTATATTACACAATATGAAAATTGTAAAGAAGTTCCAATTCATTTTATTGGTTCTATTGCTTTTTATTTAAAAGAAGAATTGAAAGAAGTTTTAGAAAGCAACGGTTTGAAAATAGGTAATGTATTAAGAAGACCAATTGATGGTTTGATTGATTTTCATATTTTAAACTAATCTCATTTAATGATAATAAAAAATCGAATTTGATTCATTTCAAATTCGATTTTTTTATTTTCAAGAGTTACAATTACTTAATTGCAATCATTGAAATTTCAACGTTCACATTTTTAGGTAATTTGGCAACCTGAACTGTTTCTCTTGCTGGTGCAAATTCTTCTTCAAAGTAACTTGCATATATAGAATTAATTCTTGCAAAATCATTCATATCAGAAATAAAAATAGTGCTTTTCACAACATTGGAAAAATCCATATCTGCTGCTTCCAAAACCGCTTTCATATTATTCATTACTTGAGTAGTTTCAATTTCAATTGTTTCCATTACTAATTCCATAGAAATAGGATCTAAAGCAATTTGACCAGAGGTATATAAAGTATTTCCTACTAATACTGCTTGACTATATGGTCCAATAGGAGCAGGCGCTTTATCTGTATAAATTATTTTTTTCATATTATCGTAATTGTCTATCAGGAACTGTTCTTTTTTCCCATTTAATATCGCTAAGTACACTCGATTTTATTCCAATAAAGAAACCCCAAAAGGCATTATCGTCAAATGGCAACCAGTTGAAATCCATTCTCCAACTCAATAAATCTCTTTCAAAGCGCAGTTGGGTATAGGTGACCCCTTTTTGAACAAAATCGTATCCTGAAGAGGCACCAATTCTCCATTTAGGTGTCAAATCTATATTTGTTGAGAAGCTTAATGTGTTACCAATAATTTTATTTTCTCGATTGTTATTGCTGTAAGTTAAGGAATAAGCCATTGTTAAATCCCATGGAATAGTAGATTTAAAAAATTCCGAGACTTTATTTTCATTGTCTTCCCGTTCATTAAACTGACTTTCACGTCTATCGCTAAAATCAGTATTGGTTCCATATAAATCATCTGCACGCCCACCATTTCGTTCTCCTTGTTTATTTTTAGTGTCATCACCATCAGTACTTGCTAGGGAATAATTGATAGTCACATTGGAACTTGTCATTCTAAATAAACTTCCACCATTATTGTAATTGAACGTATTTATTCTTCTCCCAGAATTATCAATCGCATATGGATCTAAGGTAGTAGCAAAGTTAATATTCATTTTATCTTTGAATAATGTTGTCCCACCGCTAATTCTTAAGGGAGACCAACGCAACGAATCGGATGTTGCATTATAATCGGTATGGAAATTTAAATTATTTAATAACATTATTTTTTTAGGTTCTGTTTTGGTAGAATCTTTATCTCTAACTTTTGCTTCAAAAGTGTTGCATAAGTCGAAACTTACAATGTTTGATTTTCCATTTCCTGGCGCGCCATAGATCCCTTTTTCAAATCGAGTATATTCTTTTATTATTGTTCCACTTCCATCTGAAGCATAGGTATCAAAGTATTTTTCAAAACTCGGAGCATAACTAAATGAGGCTGTTGGTCTCATGACATGTCTTATCGATTGAATGCGTTTTTTTGCACCAAAATTAAATGTTCCATAAATTGTAGTTCCTAAACTTGAGCTAAAATTATAGGTTCTGAATGCGTCAAATCCATTTACAAAAGTTTCTATCACTTTATTTTGCTGGTTATCAAAACGTCTATTTATAGTTTTAAAGTACCATGTTTCATTATAATTTAAAGAGGCGGAAGCACTGAAATATTTAAATAATTTGAAATTTGTACTTAAAGGTATAGAATGTTGGATTCCTGAATTGGCATCTCTAAACATTTGAGGTTTAAAAAATAAAGAATCTCTTGTTTCGATTCTATTGTCACCTCTTAAAGTGTATTGAAAGTTAATATTTTTAAACAATCCTCTTTTTTCACCATCTTTTGGAGCAAATGGAAAAATACGATCAACATTAACCTGAAGGGAAGGTAATGTCATGTTTATCATTTGCGTTTGTGTGTTTTGGGAATGTGTTGCCGTTAAAGACATATTTACTTGCGGAACACTATTAAAAGTTTTAGAATAAGATACAGAAGAACTTAATGTATTGTTTAAGCGTGAATTATTATTTACTTGATTGATAGATTGCTGGAAATAGGTGCTACTACCCATGTTTACAGAAGCTGAAAATCGTGAATTTGGATTTGATTTTTGATCTTTATTGTGGGACCACTGGATGTTATAAATATTACTTTTTGAATAATCGGGGTAGCCACGTTCACTGGTAATCAAATTTTCAAAACGAATATTTAAATTACCATTGTATCGATATCGTTTGGCATAACTTGTTTCAGCTCTCAAAGCATAACTTCCATTGGTATAATAATCTCCTAAAATAGCCAAATCATAATTATCGCTTAAAGCAAAATAGTATCCTCCGTTTTGTAATGCAAAACCTCTTTGTCTGGTATCATTAAAGGTAGGCATTATAATTCCTGACTGGCTTGTTTCTGTCATAGGAAAAAACGCAAACGGCATTATAAGAGGAGTAGGGACATTTGCAATTACCATATGGGTTAATCCAATCACAGATTTTTTCCCTGGCACAAATTTAACTTTACTAGTTTGAAAATAAAATTCCGGGTTTTCTATATCTTCTGAGGTCGTAAATCGTGCTTTTTTCATGAAATACACTGAATCATTTTCCCTTTTTGTTATTTCAGCTTTAATTTTAAATTCATTTTGTTCAGTTCTTGAATTCCAAACTAAGGCTTTTTTGGTTTTAAAATTAAATCGAATAGAATCCGGTTCAATAACATTAGCTCCCTGCTTGAAAACTGGGAGTTGGGTATATTTTCCAGTCGAGTCTTTAATTCTCCCGGCGTAAATTTCATTCTTTTCATAATCCAATACAATGATCCCCGATTTCAACTCAATATCCTGATAATACAACTCCGCTTTGTCGTATAATGTCATTTGTTTCTTTTTCTGGTTTATTTTTTCATAACCCAGTGCCGTTCTTTTTATTTTAAATTCTAATAATGCTTTTTTAGGTTTTAAAGTATCATTTTTGATAGTATCCGTACTAATTTTAGTGTCTTCTACGTTACTTATGGGAGTTTCAATTTTCTCTTTTGCCTTAATTTCAATAGGTTTTTTTGGCAAATCTTGGGAGTATGATTTAGTAGATCCTATTGTTAGGAAAAATGCTAATAAAACGATATTAAATAAGTTTGTATACAAAGGTTTAAATGCTATTTTTGTAAAATCAACGTTTAGTTTTTGAAATTTCAAAACTACACATAAATTTTGGTCAAAAATAATCAAATAATAGATTTATAACCCTAAGGAAATAATAAAATTAACTTAATATGTTTATGAATATAAAAAATAAAATTAAAGTCTTATCAATAATTGGATTGCTTATCTTCTCTATTTCTGGTAATTCTCAAAGTAAAAAATTTAAAGTAACATTAGATGCAGGTCATGGCGATCATGACTACGGGGCTGTATATAATGGTCATATTGAAAAAAATATTTCTTTAGCAATTGTTTTAAAAGTGGGGAAAATATTAGAAAGCCAACCCAATTTTGAAGTAAATTATACTCGTGAAACGGACGTATTTATTGGTCTAGTTGAACGTGCTAATATTGCCAATAGAGCGGATTCAAATATTTTTGTTTCCATTCATTGCAATGCAAATAAAAATACTGTTGCTGATGGAACTGAGACTTATGTGATGGGTATGACCAAAAATGCTTCAAGTTTAGCTGTCGCAAAAAATGAAAATGAGGTGGTAACATTAGAAAAAGATTATAAACAAAAATACAATGGTTATGATCCAAGTTCACCTGAAACTTTAATTGGATTGACTTTAATGCAAGAGGATTATCTTAACAATAGTATTGCACTAGCTGCTAAAGTTGAAGATGAATTTGCTAGAATTGGAAAGAAAATTAGGGGCGGGGGAGTGAAACAAGCTCCTTACATGGTTCTTCATAAAGCCTACATGCCAAGGGTTTTAATTGAAACTGGTTTTGTTTCAAATCCAGTTGAAGGTGCTATTTTAGATTCAGAAGAAGGTCAAAATGATATTGCAAACGCTATAGCACAAGCAATAATTAGCTATAAAAAAGAGTATTTCGGAAATGAAGATGGTTATTCAGAAGACAATCGTCCATCAAAAAAAATAGTTGAAAAACCAGCACCTGACACTTCAAATTCTTCTAAAAAAGAGGATGATACGGCAAAAAAAGACACTAAAAAAGATAAGTCGAAAGAAACAATTAATGATTCTGGGATACTATTTAAAGTTCAAATTGCAGCCAGTGCTAAAAAAATGGATTTAGATCCTAGTAATTTTAAAGGTTTAAAGAATATTGAATTAGAAGATACAGGTTCAATTAATAAATATTTTTATGGTCAAACTTCTGAATATGAAGAAGCAAAGAAATTTTTGACTGAAGCTAAATCAAAAGGATATAATTCAGCCTTTATAATTGCACTTAAAAACGGAAAATCAATTCCCTTAAAAGATGCAATTAAATAATTCAATTAACCAAAGTTTTATTTTAAATTTGTACAAAATATCTGAAATTGAAAATCACTAAAGAAATTAAAGCTGGAATATTAGTAATTGCCTCTATTTCCTTATTTATATGGGGTTATAGTTATTTAAAAGGCAAAGACATACTAAATAATTACAAAACATTTTTTGTAAAATACGATAATGTAGAGGGTTTAGCAGCGACTGCTCCTATAACTATTAACGGACTTGTTGTAGGGCAAGTAGCTGGAATAAAACTCCAACCAAATGGAGAAATTTTGGTACAGCTTCAAATTAAAAATGATTTTCCATTTTCTAAATCTAGTGTTGTAGCAATTTATGAACCAGGTTTAATTGCCGGAAGACAACTTCAAATAATTCCTAATTTTAATGATAAAACAGTTGCTGTTAGTGGAGACACATTAACAAGTTCGGTTAAAAAAGGCTTAACAGATTTAGTAAGCGACAAATTAGCACCTCTACAACAAAAAATTGAAAAGATGGTTGTAAATGCGGATTTGCTCCTGACCAATTTAAATGAAGTTTTAGATGCAAAATCTAAAGAGAATTTAAAAAATAGTATATCCAATTTAAGCAAAACAATTGAAGGTTTCAATCAAGTTGTAAATAATGCAAATTCTATTTTATCTAATAATAAAGGTAATATTGATAAAACGTTTTCTAATTTGAATAAAGTTTCAACCGATTTTTCTAAAATATCTGATTCTTTATCAAAAGCCAATTTGACAAAAGTCGTTAATGATCTTGAAAAAACACTTTCCAATGTTGATAAAATCATGAATGATGTTCAATCTGGGAAAGGTTCTTTAGGGAAAATTGTTAAAGATGATGCACTTTACAATAATCTCGAAAAAACATCTAAGGAATTGGAATTGTTGTTACAAGATTTAAGGTTAAATCCTACCAGATATATAAATGTTTCATTATTTGGAAAGAAAAACAAACCTTATAAAACGCCCAACGACTCGATTAAAAACACTAAAAACTAAATCTTTATGGGGTTAGTAAATTTGTTATTTGCAATTATTTTAATTTTAAGTTTCGGTTTTTTTACTATTAATATTAGAAAAATAATCAGAAACATAAAATTAGGGCAAGATGTAAATCGTTCTGACAATCCTTCTTCAAGATGGAAAAACATGGCAATGATTGCACTTGGACAATCTAAAATGGTTAAAAGACCAATCGCCGGTTTCCTGCATATTATTGTTTATGTCGGTTTTATCATTATCAATATTGAGTTGCTTGAAATAATAATTGACGGCCTTTTTGGAACTCATAGAGTTTTTTCTGGACTAGGTAGCCTATATAATTTTCTTATAGGATCATTTGAAATTTTAGCAATTTTGGTTTTAGTTTCTGTAGTAATATTCTATGCAAGAAGAAATATTATTAAGTTAAATCGCTTCATTCATAATGATTTAAAAGGTTGGCCAACGAGCGATGCAAATTATATTTTGTATTTTGAAATTGTATTAATGTCATTGTTTTTGTTAATGAATGCTGCCGATTTACATTTGCAAAATGTTCCTGGAGGTTTTGATCATTATAGTAAAGCAGGTGCGTTCCCATTTTCACAATTCCTTTTGCCTCTTTTCGATGGACTTTCAGCCAACTTAGTTTTTATTTTAGAAAGAACTTTTTGGTGGCTACATATTATTGGAATATTAATTTTCTTGAATTACCTGTATTTCTCTAAACACCTTCATATTTTATTGGCTTTCCCAAATACTTATTTTGCAAATTTAAGTCCAGAAGGTCAATTTGATAATTTAGAGTCGGTAACCAAAGAAGTAAAATTAATGATGGATCCAAACGCCGATCCATTTGCAGCAGCTCCTGTTGACGAGAATGCTGTACCATCAAAATTTGGCGCAAATGATGTTCAAGATTTAAATTGGGTTCAATTAATGAACGCCTATACTTGTACCGAATGCGGAAGATGTACCTCAGTTTGTCCTGCAAATCAAACAGGTAAAAAATTATCTCCAAGAAAAATCATGATGGACACTAGGGATCGTTTAGTGGAAGTTGGAAATAATATCGATAAAAATAAAGGAGTTTTCATTCCTGATAATGTTACTTTATTAAATAATTATATCTCAGCGGAAGAAATTTGGGCATGTACTTCTTGTAATGCATGCGTTGAAGAATGCCCGGTGAACATAAATCCATTATCTATAATTATAGACATGCGCAGGTATTTAGTTATGGAACAAAGCGCTGCACCAATGTCATTGAATAATATGATGAGCAATATTGAAAATAATGGGGCTCCATGGCAATACAATCAACAAGATCGATTGAATTGGAAAGAAGAATAACACAACAAATTAAATAACAACAGCAACAACAACAAAATGAGTTTAGAAGAATTAGATAAGAAATTAGTATCAGCCACAGAAAATGGTCAGACTATAAGCCCA
>CANKZE010000054.1 GCA_947488545.1 Bacteroidota bacterium | reverse complement strand
CTAAAGTATTCGGTTTCATAAGGATAAAATAGGGAAGGGAAGTCATCATCATGGCGTGTAATGTTAGCGCTTCACTTTCCACAATTTTGATAAATTCACTTAAATCACCACTTTTAAATATTTTTATTAAAGAATCTAAATTTTCATGAGCTTGAGCAAATCGCTTTTCAGCAAATGGATGCCCGTGCATTAAATCGTGACCAATTGTGCTTGATACTTGTTTTTCCCCCTTGTCTACCAATAAAATAGTGTCTTGGTAGTTACTAAAATTATCATGAATTTTACTGGGAAATTCCACTCCAAATAAGTCGGAGCTTCCTTTAATATTTTTATGATTTCCCCAAACTACTACATTTCCTTTGATGCTTCTACAAGCACTTCCTGAACCTAAACGAGCAAGAAAAGAAGCTTTTTTATTAAAATATTCATCGGTTATTTCTGTCCCGAAGTTTCGGGATAGCAATTTTTCTAAACTCATGAAATTTACAGCCAATGCTGCCATTCCAGATGCTGAAGAAGCAATTCCGGAACTGTGCGGAAAAGTATTTTTGGTGTCAATTGTAAAATGGTAGTCTTTTAAAAAAGGCAAGTAAATTTCAACTCGTTCTAGAAATTTCTGAATCTTCGGTTTGAATTCCTCTTTTGGTTTTCCTTCAAAAAGTAGGTCGAATGAAAAAGCACCATTGTTATTTTTTTTGGCAAAAGCCAATTTAGTTTCTGTTTTACATGAGTTCAAAGTGAAACTCACAGAAGGATTTGCGGGAATTTGTGTCAGAATTTCACCTGCTTCGTTCAATTGATTTTCAATTTTTCCCCAATATTTTACTAAAGCAATATTACTGGGAGCGCTCCATGAAAAAGCGCCTTTTTCAATAGAATGGGTGTATTTTGGAGGTATAAAATCCTTTGTTGAACTCATAAATTGCAATAATTTTTACAAAGATACTTTTTTTGATTTATACGTTGATGAAAATCGGCTTTTCCAAGTAAAGTTTCCTTAAATTTGTTATCTAAATAATTATCAGATGAACAAATATAAGAGAATTTTGGTGGTTGTTGCTACTTGTTTAGCAATTGGTTATTTTTCTGGAATGGCAACAAGATCCAGTATTACCACTTGGTTTCCATCATTGGTTAAACCAATATTTAACCCGCCAAATTGGGTTTTTGCTCCTGTTTGGTCGATGTTGTATATTATGATGGGAATTGCTGCGGGGTTGGTTTGGAATAGAATTGAAACCAATAAAGAAGCCGTAAAAAAAGCCTTAGTTTTCTTTGCTATTCAATTGGCTTTAAATGCTTTATGGTCCATTTTATTCTTTGCATTACACAATCCATTATTGGCATTATTGGAGATAGTTCTGTTATGGTTAATGATATATGAAACCTATATTCAATTCAAAAAAATTGATAAAATTGCCGGATTTTTATTTATACCGTATTTAGCGTGGGTGAGTTTTGCCACTGTTTTGAATGCAAGTATTTGGTGGTTGAATCGCTAAATTGAATTGGCAACAATAAAACCACTTGTCCAGGCATTTTGAAAATTATATCCGCCAGTTACGGCATCGATATTTACAATTTCGCCTGCAAAATATAGATTTTCGTGGAGTTTGCTTTCCATTGTTTTGAAATTAATTTCTTTTAAATCAATTCCGCCTGCGGTAACAAATTCTTCTTTGAAGGTACTTTTTCCATTCACTTGAAAAACGGAATTGGTTAACTGATTGGATAAATTTTGAAGTTGGTTTTTCGACAAATCTGCCCATTTAATTTCAGTATCAATTCCGGAAGCCATCACCAAACTTTCCCATAATCGGTTGGTTAATTCAAATGGAGATTTTTTCGAAACTGCTTTTTTAGCATGTTCTAATTTTAGCTCTTTTAAAATTTTTTCTGCGTCATCGGAATTGATATCGTTCAACCAATTTATAGCAATTGAAAATTGGTAGTTTTTTTCGAACAAAATCCGTGCACCCCAAGCCGATAATTTTAGAATTGCAGGTCCCGACATTCCCCAATGGGTAATTAATAAAGGCCCTGATGATTCGAGTTTGGTGCCAATTACTTTCACAGAAACCAGTGCTGAAACTCCCGGTAATTCCGCAATTCTAGGATCTTTTATGTTGAAGGTAAATAGGGAAGGGACGGGTGAAATAACTGCATGACCGAAATTTTGTAGCATTTCCCATACTTTTGGATTGCTTCCCGTGGCTAAAATTAATTTTTCTGAAAGGTAAGTTTCCGATTGTGTTTCTACTTTCCAAAGCGCTTCTTTTTTGAAAATAGATTGCACACTTTGATTGGTTAGAACCGAAATGCCGAGTTTTTTTGTGGCGTCAATAAAACAATCAATAATGGTTTGTGATGAATTTGAAACTGGGAACATTCGCCCGTCTGCTTCAATTTTTAATTCTACTCCATGTTTTTCAAACCATTCAACTGTATCGCCGGAACAAAATTGATGAAACGGTCCACGCAATTCTTTTTCACCACGAGGATAAAATTTCACTAATTCGTTGGGTTCAAAACACGCGTGAGTCACGTTGCAACGACCGCCACCAGAAATTCTAACTTTATTTAGCACCTCTGATCCGCGCTCTAAAATGGCTACTTTCAACGATGGATTTTTTTCAACTATATTAATAGCCGTAAAAAAACCTGCAGCACCTCCACCAACAATTAGTATATCAAAATTTTGATTCATTTGAAATGGTCAAGCTTTACTTGATTTAGCAAAGGTAGTAAAATAAAAAAAGCACAAACCGAACTGATTTGTGCTTTTTATTATATCGAGAGTTATTAATCTGCAATAAGAATTTTGTATTCCCAAGGCTTGAAAGTAAACTTTTGATTTTTTGAATAATTTACTTTTTCTCCTGTCATGTAATCGGTGAATTTCCCTTCAAATGAAGAAGTAAAATCAGCCGCTGATTTAGATAAATTACCTATATAAATTACCTTCTTATTTTCTTTTGCTCTTTCAAAAGCTAGGATTTTTTTATCGTCAGAAGTTGAAATTCTGGTGTAGGATGCTGCTTTTTTACCACCATTTAAAGCGGTATTTTCATTTTTAAGTTTGCCTAATTTCACTCTCCATTCCCATTGTTTTCCTTTTACTTTTGTAAATGAATCTTTTTCAAAAAATTTCAAACTTTTATCCAATCCATATTCGTCACCGCTATATACCAAAGGCATTCCCGGAGTTAGATAAGATAATGCGGTCATGGTTTCTTCAGCAGCTCCAAGTCGGCTTTTCATGGTTCCGTTCCAGGAGTTTTCATCATGATTATCAACAAAATTCATTGAAATATCATTGGCTTCGTATTTTTTAGAATTTTCAAGTATGTTTTTATCCCATTCTGAAACTGTATTTTCTCCTTTCGCAATTCTATTCATAATATGGTGCGTTTCCCAACCATAGCACATATCAAAAAGATTCGATTTTAGTAATTCAGGTTCCCAAGCTTCTGCAAGCATGAAAATATTTTTCTCTTTTCTTAGTTTCGGAATGGTTGATGACCAAAAATCGAGTGGTACATTTCCGGCTACATCACAACGAAATCCATCAATATTTTCGTTTTTTATCCAATGCATCATATCGCCCGACATTGCTTCACGAAGCCCTTTGTTATCATAATTTAAATCGGCAACATCGGTCCAACCCCAACTTTTTCCTGTTTCAGGATTGATAGGATCTATGATTTCTCCTTTATCATTGTGGGTGTAAAATTCAGGATGCTGTTTGATCCAAACATGGTCCCAACCAGTGTGGTTTGGCACCCAATCCAAGATTACATAAATGCCATTTTCGTGAGCAGTTTTCACCAAATTTCTGAAATCTTCGATAGTCCCAAATTCAGGATTTACCTTCTTAAAATCGGAAACGGCGTAGTAACTTCCGAGGTATTTTGATTGTTCTTCCATTGGCATTTCAGATGCAAATTTGCTATTATCGCCACCGGTTGCTTTTCTTTTGGTTTGTGAAATCGGGAATATTGGCATTACCCAAAGAATTTTAATTCCCATTTCTTTTAGTTGCGGAATGTCTTTTGTAAAAGCGTTAAAAGTCCCTTCTTCAGAATATTGTCTGATATTTACTTCATAAATAACTGCATTTTCCTCAATTTCAGGAGTAATTGCAGTTATTTGAGAACTAGAATTGTTTGCTTTTTTTTGATCGATTTCTTTTTTACAACTCATTAAAGTTGCAATTACTAAAGCCGTTAAAAGTATCTTTTTCATAATTTATTAAAGTTTTTATTTTCCAAACATAAATTCAAGAGGAATATGGATTCTCTTTTGCCAAGAGGCCTCAGAGTGATTTTCCCCTTCAAATTTTAAGTTTCTGAAATTTTGTTGATTGTATCCTTTTGCTTTCAATGTTTCATCCACACGATATTCATATTTCAAATAACTAGCATCTAAAGTTTCTGTTCCGTAATCAAAATATATTTTGTGGTTTTTCGGATCGGGTAAATTTTTATTCATATATTTAAAGAAACTCTCAGGAATTGGATTATTGTCAAATTCTCTAAAACCCAACCAGTGCGTCGATAGGCAAGCGGCTTTACTGAAAACCTTCGGATATTCGCAAATGGCATACATAGAAATTAACCCGCCCATACTAGAACCCATTATTGCTGTGTGATTGGCATCGGTGAAAACTGAAAAATTAGTATCCACAAATGGCTTAACTTCTTCAACGATAAATTTCAAATAATTATCCGAATTGATATCTTCCAAATTAAACTTATAATTTATGTTATGGGCTTCTTCAAAAATTAGTTTTTGCTCGTCTTGATTTAGTCCTAACAACGGTTTTTTTGGAAATAAATCGGAGTGGCGTATGGATGGAATATTCCAAATTGCTACCACAATCACATCATTAATTTTATTTTCAGATGTTAATTTGCTCAAAACATCGTCGACCATCCATTCTTGTTTGTTCCAAGTAATTGTTGCGTCAAATAGCATTTGTCCGTCGTGCATATAAAGAACACTGTATTTTTTTTCCTTGGAATAATTCGTTGGAACCCAAATATCAACGTTTCTTGGTTTTATATATTTGGTTGAAAAGTCTTCAATTCTATAAATTTTACCTTCAAATTTACTATTATCGATAAGTTCTACCATTTCATTATTGCTTTGCGCAAATGATAATAAGTTCATAAATAGAAAGCAAATTAGAAACTTGTTCATCTTATTTTAATTCTAATATTAAGGCTGATTTTCCTTCGATTTCTATGTCATTATTTAGATCAAAAGTTTTTCCTGATAACACTTCTTTTCCTGATTTTAAATTTTGAATTGATTCTTTAAATCGGTTTGTCTTTATAGTTTGTTTATCAGAATTGTTATTGATAATCACCATTACAGTTTCCTTTTCATTATATCTGAAATACACATATACATTATTATCAGGAACATAATGTGTCATTTTCCCTGAATGGATTACCTCTTTAGATTTTCTCCAATTGAATAATTTTGATGAGAAATCAAAGAATTTTTGTTGTTCAGCAGTTCTTCCTTCTTTAGTAAAAGCATTGTTTGCATCGCCATTCCAACCCCCAGGAAAATCTCTTCGAATATCGGCATCTCCTTTTCCTTTATCGCCTTTCATTCCAATCTCTGAACCATAATAAAGCTGAGGAATTCCTCGAACGGTTGCGATTAATGTCATTGCCATTTGATACTTTTTGAAATCACTTTTGTAAATTTCATTGAATCTTCCAGTATCATGGTTTTCAGCAAAAACCAACAAATTATTAGGATTTGGATATAAGAAATCATTAGCAAAATTATCATAAACTTGAATCATTCCTCGATCCCAAGATTGACGGTCTTCGTTAAAAACATTTCCAATAGCATCGTGTAAAGTAAAATCCATTACACTTGGTAAATTTGAATTGTAACTTTGGATAGCACCAATTTTACTGTCTTTTTGCCAATACGACATTTGCGCTTGATCGTGCATCCAAACTTCCCCTACAATGTTGAAATGAGGATATTCATCGGTTATTGCTTTCGTCCATTTTGAAATTCCTTCTTTATCATTATAAGAATATGTATCAACTCTGAAACCATCTAAATCGGCATATTCAATCCACCAAATTGCATTTTGAGTTAAGTAATTCAACACCATAGGATTCGATTGATTTAAATCGGGCATTGAAGGAACAAACCATCCGTCCATGCACTGTTTTGAATCAATTTTCGAAGCATTTTTATCAAACTGCGTCGTCATTCTATAATTAGATTGAGAATATCCAGGGAATTGGTGAATCCAATTGTAAGTTGGCAAATCATTGTACATCCAGTGCTTCCAACCCCAGTGATTGGTTACATAATCCATGATATTTTTCATATCACGTCGATGCAATTCAGCACTTAATTTCACGTATTCTTCATTGGTTCCGTAACGCGGATCAATTTTATAAACGTCAGATTGAGCATAACCATGATAAGAATAAGCTTCGTCGTTGTCTTCACAAAGTGGCGTTGGCCAAACTGCCGTTGCTCCTAATTCCTTAATATAATCAAGGTTTTTAATCAATCCTTCAATGTCTCCACCATGTCTTCCGCCTGGAAGTGAACGATTTGAAATTTCTTTCGTAGATTTTGAATTGTCATTATTTGGGTTTCCATTTGCAAAACGATCCGGCATAATCAGATAAATCACATCCGAAGAATCGTAACTTTTTCTAAATTTCGAATTTTCTCTTCTTGCTTTTAAAGAATAGTTTTGAGTAAATGATTTTTTACCATTTTTGAATGTAAATACAAATTCTTGAGCTGCAACATTTTTAGTATCAATGGTAACAAATAGATAATTCGGGTTTTCTGTTTTTTGGATACTTTTTATAGTCAATCCATTTGAAACTGAAATTTCATTTTGGTTGATATTCTTCCCATAAAACATAATTTGAACTTCTGATAAATTCATATCGCTCCACCAAAATGGAGGTTCAACTCTGTCTATTTGACCAAAGGAAAAGAAATTGAATAGTAATGCAAAACCTAAAATGTAATTTTTCATGATAACTTATTTATTTTCAATTATGCTAATTGCGTAACCTCCACCAGCTGCAGATAATTGTGATATTTTTGTAGTATTGGTAACTTTCATTTTACGAATAACATACGATTGCGGCTTAGTTTTGTAATGGGCATCTTTTCCATCAGCATAAATAGTAGCAGTGTAGTTTTTTCCTTTTTCTAAAAAGGCCAATTTGATGTTTGATGTCCTTGGCGTTTCCCCATTTACATTACCAATAAACCAATTGTTAGTTCCTTTCGCTTTTCTAGCAACCGTAATATAATCTCCAGGTTCTGCTTCTAGGTAAATACTATTTTCCCAATCAATAGCAACGTCTTTAATGAATTGGAACGCATCAGGAAACTGGTTGTAATGTTCAATTAAATCAGCTGCCATTTGTAACGGACTATACATTGTAACGTATAAAGCCAATTGATTTGCTAAGGTACTATTAACGTGTGAATTGTTATTTGGACTGAATTTTTTAATATCCATTTCAAATATTCCAGGAGTATAATCCATTGGGCCACCTATTAATCTTGTGAATGGCAAAATAGTTACGTGGTTTGGTTTTGATCCTCCAAAGGCTTGAAATTCTGTTCCACGAGCTGCTTCATTTCCAATCATATTTGGATAAGTTCTGCAAATTCCAGTTGGACGAACCGCTTCGTGTGCGTTGACCATAATTTTATAATCTGCCGCTTTCTCAATTACATATTGGTAATGATTAATTATGGATTGGCTATAATGGTGTTCTCCAACAGGTAAAATCGGACCAACATAACCACTTTTAACCGCTTCGTAACCATTGTCGTTCATGAATTTAAAAGCTTTGTCCATATGGCGCTCATAATTTCTTGTAGAACCAGAAGTTTCATGGTGCATGATCATTTTCACTCCTTTTGATTTTGCATATTCATGAATTCCCTTCACATCAAAATCTGGATAAGGAGTTAGAAAATCAAAAACATAATCTTTTTCATGGCCAAACCAGTCTTCCCAACCTTGATTCCAACCTTCAACTAATACTCCATCGAAGCCGTTTTTGGCAGCAAAATCAATATATTCTTTCACATGAGCGGTATTGGCGGCATGAGTTCCATTTGGTTTAGCTTTTGAATAATCAGTGATACCCAATTGAATTGCAGGAAAATCATTGGTATACGACCAAGAGCTTTTTCCAGTAATCATTTCCCACCAAACTCCAACATATTTCACTGGTTTAATCCAAGAAGTATCTTCAATTTTACATGGGTCATTTAGGTTCAATGTCATTTTAGAAGCTAATATTTCACGGGCATCATCGCTAACGATAATTGTTCTCCAAGGTGTGTTACTCGGGCTTTGAATATGCCCCTTATCGCCTCTAGCATCTGGGGTCAACCACGATTCGAAAATCATGCTTTTATCATCTAAATTCAAGTTCATTAGAGAATAATTAATCAATGCCGCTTCGTGCAAATTGATGTAAATTCCATCGGCAGTTTTCATCATTAAAGATGTTTGAACTCCTGTGTCTGAAAACCAAGTTTGTGAGGCATTTTCCGATCTTGCTTTTCCTGACAATCCTCTAATTTCTGATAATTTTGAAGTGGTGTAATCGTATTCTTGTGTGTCGTAATCACCAGAAATCCAATATGCTGTATGATTTCCTGACATTGCAAACTGTGTTCTTTCTTCTTTTATTACAAAATAAACTAGGTTTTTCTGTTCTGGAAATTCGTATCTAAATCCTAATCCATCATCAAATAATCGAAAACGGACAACCACTAATCGATCAGTTGATTTTTGATTTAAAGTAACTGCCAATTCATTGTAATGATTTCTAATTTGAGCCACTTCGCCCCAAACAGGTTTCCAAGTTTCATCGAAAGTGGCCGTTTTTGAATTGGTAATTACAAAACCATTAAGTAATGAATTTTTATCATTTTTTAATTCAAATCCTAATTTACTAGATTTAATAATTGGCTTATTTTTATAGTAAAGCTCATAGGTTGGCGTTCCATCTTTTAATAAAGAAAAGTTCATTGAAAACTGTCCGTTTGGCGATTTCAATTCTTGACCGATACTACTATTTATAGAAATTAATAAGACAAAAAGAACTTGAATTAAATTTTTCATTTGATATAAATTATACTGTTATTAAATTATTTGGCTCTACAATTACTTCTTTTCCGTTCACAAAAACAGAAATACTTTGATTTCCTTCTAATGAAAATTTGGTTTCAGATTGATCAATAGTAACTTTTAGAATTTGGTTTCTGAAATTGATTTTGAACGAATATCCGCTCCATTCTTTTGGAATTTTAGGAGCAAAATGCAAACACTCATCTTTGACTCTCATTCCGCCAAAACCTTCCACAATACTCATCCAAGTTCCCGCCATTGAAGTGATGTGACAACCTTCTTCCACTTCTTTATTGTAATCGTCTAAATCCAATCTTGAAGTTCTTAAATAGAATGTATAAGCCATTTCCATTTTGTCTAAAACTGCAGCTTGAATGGAGTGAACGCAAGGAGAAAGAGAACTTTCATGAACGGTAAAAGATTCATAAAATTCAAAATTTCTTTGTAATTCTTCTTTTGAAAAATGATCTTCAAAGAAGTAAAAACATTGCAACACATCCGCTTGTTTGATGTATGGCGAACGTAATATTCTATCCCAAGACCATTTTTGATTGATTGGGCGCTGGCTTTTGTCAAGGTCAGAAACCCTTACTAATTCTTTATCCAAAAAGCCGTCTTGTTGCAAGAAAACATTTAGTTCTTCCGAAAATGGAAAATGCATATTGTCGGCAACTTTTTTCCATGATTGCAATTCAGCATCTGAAATAGCTACTTTTTCTGAAATTCGTTTGTGATCTAAAGGGTATTCCAACGCCACTTTTTGAATTTGTTCGTAGGTATAATCCAAACACCATTTTGCAATATAGTTGGTATAGAAATTATTATTTACGTTGTTTTCATATTCATTTGGTCCAGTAACTCCCAGAATTACGTACTTATTTTTATTGGCAGAATAAGTTGCTCTTTGATGCCAAAAACGGGCAATTCCGATAAGTACTTCAAGACCTTTTTCAGGAATATAAGAATAGTCGCCTGTAAATCGATGGTAGTTGAAAATGGCAAAGGCGATTGCTCCATTTCTATGAATTTCTTCAAATGTAATTTCCCATTCGTTATGGCATTCTTCCCCGTTCATAGTTACCATTGGGTACAAAGCGGCTCCATTGTTAAACCCTAATTTTGCTGCGTTTTCAATTGCTTTATCCAATTGATTGTAACGATAGGTCAATAAATTTCGAGCTACATTTTGATCTTTTGTAGCCATGTAAAAAGGAATGCAATATGCCTCGGTGTCCCAATAAGTAGAACCTCCGTATTTTTCACCAGTGAAACCTTTTGGTCCGATATTCAATCGAGAATCTTTTCCTAAATAGGTTTGGTTTAACTGAAAAATATTGAAACGAATACCTTGTTGTGCTTTAATATCGCCGTCAATTGTGATGTCGGACATTTCCCAAATTTTAGCCCAAGCTTGAATTTGTTTTTCTAATAATTGGTTGTAACCAATAGATAAAGCTGTATTTATAACATTTACTGCAGCGCTTTCAGTATCCTGATGGTTTAATGAAACGGTATATCCACCGAATTTTTCAATGGATACAACGTCACCTTTATTGGTATTTACAATATAATCAAATTGAATTTTCTCTGAATCGGAATGGTTGTTATCCGGGATCGCATTTTGATTTTTGTCATTTATGAAAATATTATTTTGCATAAATGTAGTCGCAATAAAATGTGTTTTAAAAGTTTTAGCTGTTACAAATCCTGCATTTCCAGAATTTTTTACCGACAATGGCTCCCAGAATTTTTCTTCCCAGTTGGCATCTTCATTGGTAACTCCAGCGTCTATATAGGGTTTAAAAACAATTTTTGAGTCTTTATTTAGAGGTGTAATCTGATATTTAATAACACCTAATTCATCTAAATCTAAAGATAGAAATCGACGAATGTTAACTGAAATTTCAGTGTCATTTTGCAAAGTAGCTTCAAAAGAGCGGTTGTACCAACCTTCTTTCATATTTAATTCTCTACGGAAATTATTGACTGCTTTACAAGTATTTAAATCTAGATTTTCACCATTAATTTCAATATCAATTCCAATCCAATTTGGAGCATTTAATACTTTTGCAAAATATTCAGGATAGCCATTTTTCCACCATCCTACTTTGGTTTTGTCAGGGTAATAAATACCTGCAATATAACTTCCTTGGAATGTTTTTCCGGTATATTTTTCTTCAAAATTAGCGCGTTGTCCCATTGCTCCATTTCCAATACTGAAAAGGCTCTCAGAGGATTTTACGCTATTTTTATCAAATCCTTCTTCTATAATTGACCAATTGTTTGGCTTTATATAATCTTGGTTCATTTTTTTTTATTTACAGATTGAAAAATTCAAAATTTAAAGATTCTATTTTCTAAATTTTTTAATTATTCAATCATTGAATCTTTTAATTAATTAACTTCTTGATAAATTCTGTTCCTATTTGAGTAGAATCTTCAAAAATATAATTGGCTTCAAAGAGGATTTCTTTTTCGCCAATTCCAATACTGATCATCTTTGCAGAATTGGCAGCTTGAATTCCAGCTACAGAATCTTCAAAAACAATCGAATTTTCATTTTCAATCCCTAATTTTCTTGCTGCTTGCAAAAAAACTTCAGGATCAGGTTTTGCATTTGTAACATCATTTCCATCTACAATTGCGTCGAAATAATTCAATATTCCTGTTTTTTTTAATATAGGTCTTGCGTTTTTACTTGCAGATCCTAATGCAATTTTTTGGTTGTTGGCTTTCAAAAATTTCAAAATTGGGAGAATTCCCGGCAATAATTCCCTTTCATCCATTGTAACTAAATAAGATAAATAGGTTTCATTTTTCTGAATCAACCATTTGTTTTTGTCTTCTTGTGAAGCAGTCACTTTTCCTAATTCTAAAATTATATCAAGTGAACGAACTCGGCTCACGCCTTTTAAAAGTTCATTGTCATGTAATGTGAATTCGATTCCGAGTTGGTTTGCTATTTGCTGCCAAGCAATAAAATGATATTTGGCAGTGTCAACAATTACGCCGTCTAAATCGAAAATAAAAGCTTTCTTATTCATGCTAATCTTAATCTGAAATGGCGTTTTTATCTGTTATTAAAAGGGTGCTCACTCCACCAAGAATTAAGCAAATTCCGGCCAATGTCATTGCGTGAATAGAATCATTACCTATAAGTTTGTATAGTAAATTGATTCCTCCTAAAGCTGCAACGATTTGTGGAATTACAATAAACATGTTAAATAGACCCATCATTGTCCCCATTTTCTTAGGATCTACGGCGCTAGATAACATGGCATAGGGCATGGATAAAATGCTTCCCCACGAAATTCCTATTAATATAAAGGAATAAAGTAAGGTGTCTGGTTTAGAATAGAACATCATAATAAATCCTATTCCTCCTAGTAATAAGGAAATACTATGAATGTATTTTCTGTTGATTTTCCTTTTAGCAGTGTAAAATGTCAGCAATAATGCAAATGCCATTGATGACAAACCGTAAACTCCCATTGAGGAACCCACTAAATTTGCAGCGTCTTGGTATTTGTCATTAGCAATATCGAAAGCTTCCGCATCTCCTTTTTTGGATAAATCATAATTTTTTTCGATTGGGGCGGGTGCTTTGAAAACATATTCTGTTAATGCCGGCGTAGCCATGCTCCACATCGTAAAAAATGCAAACCAACTGAAAAACTGGATGAGTCCTAATTTTTTCATAGTGGAAGGCATTCCTTTTAAACTAGTTGAAATATCCTTAAAAAAATTAGCTTGTTTCTTTTCTTTTTCAAAAACGGCAATATCTTCTGGTGGGTATTCTTTGGTGGTAAAAATGGTATAGAGAATACTTGCAATAAATACAAATGCACCAATTGCAAATCCTAATTTCACAGACATTGGTAAAATACCTGCGTCTGCTTCATTTGGAACACCAAATTGATCCAACATCCAAGGCAAATTACTTGCAATCCAAGTTCCAATTCCAATGATTAAAGTTTGCATAACAAACCCGTAAGATCTCTGAGAATTGGGAAGTTTGTCGGCAACAAGCGCTCGAAAAGGTTCCATACTGATATTTATGGAAGCGTCTAAAACCCACAGTAATCCTGAGGCTATCCAAAGAGTAGGTGAATTAGGCACAAAAAACAAAGCTAAAGTGCTTAAAATTGCACCAATTAGAAAGAACGGTTTGCGTCTTCCATATTTAGGATGCCAGGTATTATCTGATAAATATCCAATTATTGGTTGAACAATTAGACCTGTAAGTGGGGCTGCAATCCACAGTAAAGGGATTTCATCTTGTTCTGCTCCTAGAGTTTGGAAAATTCGAGACATGAATCCTCCTTGGAGAGCAAAACCAAATTGTATTCCTAAGAAACCAAAACTCATGTTCCAAATTTCCCAGAAACTTAATTTACGCTTT
>CANKZE010000053.1 GCA_947488545.1 Bacteroidota bacterium | reverse complement strand
TTTCCTCAATCAATTTGTCTTCTACTTCCTTAAAGTACTTATCCGAATCTTTACCTTGAAGATTAAACATCCTAATTGCTATTGGTTTAACCAATGCCAAATCTGATGAAATGCTATTGGCCACCCCAGGATATTGAATTTTTACTGCCAATGTCTTTCCGTTTTTCTCTGCTTTATGAACTTGTCCAATACTTGCAGCATTAACAGAATTGGCATTAAAGGTGTCGAAAATCTCATAGGGAGATTTACCAAAATTATTTTTAAATGTTTTTAAAACCAGTGGAGCGGATAGGGGTGGAACTGAAAATTGCGACAATGAAAATTTTTCAACATACGCTTGTGGAAGAAAACTCTTGTCCATACTCAACATTTGAGCGACTTTAAGCGCACTTCCTTTCAAGCTTTTCAATCCGTCATAAATATCTTCAGCATTATTTTCGTTCAGTTTATCCTTATTTAAATCAGAATTAACCATTTTTTCACCATAATATTTCAAATAATTAACCCCAACTTTTGCACCTGTTTGTACTAATTTTGTAGCTCTTTGAATTTTAGAAGTAGGGATGTAGTCTATAGTTTTCATTATTTTGAATATATTTTTTCTTTAAAAATGAATTTTCCAAAATCAATTAAACTGTCTAATGGGGCTAAATTAAATAATTCAAAAGTGGTATTTATAGATTTTTCTATGTAAATATCTGTCTTTTCAAGTGCTGGAGAAGTATCGTCCATCCAAAATTTCATAGTCAAAAGTAATTTGAACCATAACGCTTCTTGAATTGCTTTTTCTTGAAAATTTTGAAATTGCTCTTGCTTAGTTCTGATTTCTTCAGTGATTATTTCAGTAACGAATTCTTTAAAGCTATTTCTTAAACTGGACAATTGCATCATGTTTTTAAGTTGGTTCCCTGAATCCTTTAAAGATAGCAGAACATAGCTTCTATTGGCTGTTAACAGTTCAAAAAAAGTAAAATTGAAACTTAGTAATTTACTTCTCATGTCATAGGTTTCGTAATTTTTATCTTTATGTAAAAGCGCGATTGTTTTTTCATAAAACATATTGAAAATCTCTTTTTCGATACTTTCAATTGTTCCAAAGAAACCGTAAAACTCTTTTTCGGTTATATTATTAATTTTAGAAAATTTGAAAACCGATTTTGGCTTTTCATTATGTTCTAATACATAATCCATATACATCGATACAATTTTGTCTTTTGAAAGTTCAGATTTTTTAGTTGCCATTTTTATAATTATTTTATGAGTGTAAAGGTAAATAATGTTTAATTATTTTTTACTTTTGTTAAACAAAATAATTTGTTAAATTTTTATTATTTCAAAACTGATGAAAAAAGTTGTTCCAGATAACGTAGTTTTTAATGATGACAAAGGTTATAATGCTAGTTTATTGTCTTATCCAACAAATGTAGGAGCACCAGTTATTCATATTGACAATTTAGTTTCTTGGAAAAGTAGAGGGATTAGTAATGTAAATAAGCAATTTGAAAGTAAATTCAATGAACTAAGAGTGCAATACGAAAACCTAATGAAGGAATTTGAATACAACGAATTGGTTTATAATGCTAACTTTTCATTTGAACCCGTTATAGGAGAAATTTATCATTTGTACAGAGGAGAGGATGGAATTAATTTCTTGTCATTAATTTCTCCATCAGAATGGAATAAGGAGCACCTAGGTACATTCCAATTAAACAGTGATAAAAAATGGATAAAAATAGAATAAAATACACTTTTTAAATGAAATTAAACTTCAATTCGGAATCCATAATGTCTTTGGACAAAAATAAACGTGTTCATTTTATTAATAGTTTAGGAGGTTTTAAAAGCGTTTCTTTGATTGGAACTTCTGATTTAGAAGGGAATGAAAATTTAGCGATTTTCAGTTCGATTTTTCACATTGGAGCCAATCCACCACTAATTGGTTTGATTTTTCGACCTTCACCACCAGAACGAAATACTTTTAATAATATAATTAATACCGGTTTTTATACTATTAATCATATCAATGAATCGATTTATCGGCAAGCGCATCAAACATCAGCACGATACGATCAAACGGAATCTGAATTTGAAATAACTAATTTGAAACCAGAATATAAAGATAATTTTTTTGCTCCTTATGTAGCAGAAAGTAATATTCAATTGGGAATTGAATTTAAAGAAAAGATAACTATTCCGATTAATAATACCACCATGATTATTGGTGAGATAACTCAAATTTACATTCCCGAAAATTGTCTTTCTGAAGATGGATTTGTTGATATTGAAAAAGCAAATTCGATTACTTGTTCAGGCCTTGACAGTTATCATAAAACGGTTCAATTGGACAGATTGAGTTATGCAAAACCAAATCAAGAAATCACCTCAATCAAATACTAATGAAAGGAGTTAAAAAGCAAAATTTGCCTAATAAAACCTGCGTGGTATGCAACAAACCGTTTTCGTGGCGAAAGAAATGGGAAAAGGTGTGGGAGGAAGTAAAATATTGTAGTGATAAATGTAGAATGAAAAAATAAAATGAAAAAGACATTACGATTAATTCTTGGTGATCAATTGAATAGCAATCATTCTTGGTTCAAATCTGTAGATGATTCGGTGACTTATGTAATGATGGAAATCAGAACGGAAACCGATTATACTCAACACCACATCCAAAAGGTGGTTGGGATTTTTGCCGCCATGCGAAATTTCGCTCTACAACTAAAATCAAACAATCATAATTTGATTTACTTTCATTTGAACGATGAAAATAATCTTCAATCCTTTCAAAGTAACATACAATCTTTAATTTCAAAACTTCAATTTACCAACTTTGAATACCAACTCCCTGATGAATATAGAGTTGATGAGGATTTAAAACAACTTTGCAATGCTATTTCTATATCCAGTATATCAGTAGATTCAGAGCATTTTTTTACAACAAGAACTGAATTAGGAGCTTTTTTTCAAGGTAAAAAAACTTTTTTAATGGAGAGTTTTTATCGCGCCATGAGAAAAAAACATTATGTATTGATGGAAGGCGATCAACCTCTTACCGGAAAATGGAATTATGATAGCGATAATAGAAAGAAATTACCAAAAGATAACAAACCAACTTCACCGTTAGTTTTTAATAACGATGTTTCTGATATTCTAATTGAAATAAACAAAACAGATATAAAAACTATAGGATCAATTGAGGCGAATAATTTCCTTTGGCCTATAAATAGGGAGCAATCAATTGAATTATTAGACTTTTTCGCAACTGAATGTTTGTCTTTATTTGGTAGTTTTCAAGATGCGATGTCGCCGAATGAATGGTCGATCTATCATTCCCGAATTTCATTTTCGATGAATATTAAATTGATTTCTCCAAAAGAAGTCATTGAAAGAGTAACCAAAGAATGGCAGGAACGTTCTAATGAAATTGAGTACCATCAATTGGAGGGTTTTGTTCGACAAATTATAGGTTGGAGAGAGTACATGCGTGGGATATATTGGAATGAAATGCCCAATTATGAAAATTTAAATTATTTTAATAATTTAGAAAAATTACCTTCTTGGTTTTGGACAGGGAATACTAAAATGAACTGTTTAAAAGATGCAATAAATCAATCATTGAACTATGGATATGCGCATCACATTCAAAGATTAATGATAACAGGAAATTTTGCACTATTAGCTGGCGTTCATCCTAATGAAATAGATGCTTGGTATTTAGGTATTTATATAGACGCATTTGAATGGGTTCAAATCACCAATACGCGTGGAATGAGCCAATTTGCCGATGGTGGAATTGTGGGCACTAAACCCTATGTAAGTTCAGCATCCTACATTGATAAAATGAGTAATTACTGCGGAAGCTGTTATTACAAAAAAAGTATAAAAACGGGAGATAAAGCCTGTCCTTTCAATAGTTTGTATTGGAATTTTTATGACAAAAATGAAAGTAAATTGGCAAAAAATCCACGAATTGGGATGATGTATAATGTTTGGAGAAAAATGAAACCCGAAGATAAAACGGCGTTACTTGAACAAGCTGATTTTTATTTAAAAAACATAAATAATTTATGAGAACTATTGTAGTTTGGTTTAAAACAGATTTACGATTACATGATAACGAAACACTTGTAAAAGCAATTGCTCAAAGTGATGCAATTATTCCAGTTTATTGTTTTGATGAATCTCATTTTACAAAATTCGAATTTGAATTTCAAAAAACGGGAAATTTTAGAGCTCAGTTTTTATTAGAATCTTTAGTTGATTTAGATAATAAACTTCGGGAATTGGGATCTGGATTGCTTATTGTAAAGGGTAAACCCGAGGTTGAAATACCAAAAATAGTTAGTAAATACAGAGCTAATAAAGTAGTTGCAAAACGCGAAGTTGCTTTCGAGGAACGGCAAACCGAATCGAAAGTACAAGAAGCACTTTTTAAATTAAAATGTGAGTTTCAAACTTTCAGCACCAGTACCTTATATCACGCTGAAGATTTGCCTTTTTCCATAAAAGATATTCCAGATGTTTTTACCAATTTCAGAAAGAAAACAGAGAAGGATGCAATAATTAGAGCTTCGTTCGAGTCTCCAATTCAAATTAAATCACCATCGATTGAACCGACAATATTTCCAACAATGGAGGAATTAGGTTTGAATTTTCAACAAATTGATCCCAGAGCTGCAATATTATTTAAAGGTGGGGAGTCAAAAGCTATTGAAAGATTAAATCATTATTTTTTTGAAACCAATTGTATTTCAAATTATAAAGAAACCCGCAACGGATTGATAGGAGAGGACTATTCCTCAAAATTCTCTGCTTGGTTGGCTTTAGGCTGCATTTCACCAAGATTTATTTATAGAGAATTACAAAAATACGAAACTAAATTTGGAGCAAATGATTCTACTTATTGGTTGGTTTTTGAGTTGTTATGGCGAGATTATTTTAGATTTATGATGAAAAAACACCAATCTAAATTTTTTCAACCCTCTGGAATTAAAAATAATAATACCCGAAAAGTGAATTATGATAGTCAAAAATTACAGGATTGGATTGAGGGAACAACGGGAATTGATTTTGTCGATGCCAATATGATTGAACTCAAACTAACTGGTTTTATGAGTAATCGAGGTCGTCAAAATGTTGCAAGTTATTTATGCAATGACTTGAAATTGGATTGGCGATTGGGCGCAACTTATTTTGAGCAACAATTGATTGATTATGATGTTTGCAGTAATTGGGGTAATTGGGCCTATTTAGCAGCCGTTGGAAATGATCCGAGAGACAATCGTTATTTCAATATTGAAAAACAATCCCAGACTTACGATAAAAATAAAGAATATAGAAACTTATGGTTGAATTTGAAGTAAATCAAATTTAAACATTTTTTAAAGCAACCTTCTGATTTTCAATAATTTCGTTTTGAATTTGATTTACAAAATCGATATATTTTTCTCTTCTGCTATTTACAAACAACTCACGATCTTTAAATATTTCTGATTTTATAGCAAGTTGAGATTCATTTAATTGTTCATCAGTTAAGGAATCTATAGAAATCATATAAAGTTCTACCAATAAAGGAAGCACGCAAATTCCTTTTCTAGTAGCAAGAAAAACAGCACTTTTTTTAGTCCCTTTAGGATTTACTTTAGTTATATAGCCAAATTCAATTAAATGAACTAAACGGGAAGTTAATATATTGGATGCAATTTTTTCTTTTGAATTAGAAAACTCCTTAAAGGTAGATTTTCTATGTAATAACATATCTCTCAATATCAATAATGACCATTTGTCACCAAATAAGTCAATTGACATGGCTATTGCACAAGTAGATCTATAATTATTATTCTTCATTGTTTATTTTGTTATATAAATTAATTGGCTAATAATGAACTGCAAAACTAGCGCTTTAAATTTAATAATATAATAATTTTAACTTAATAATAATAATTAATTGCGTTTTATAAGTAAAACTTAATTCACTTGAAATGAATTAGTTATGTATGCTTAATTTAGAATTTCTAAAAACTAACCTGTCTTAAAATAGTTTTTCCAAAAGGAACCAGTTGAATGGTTTCAATTTGATTGTTCGACTTGTTTTTTGCTTTTATTTCTATTTTTCCATTTTCATATTTCGCTTGATTGTCAATAATAAATTGATAGCTACTTTTATCTTTAGAAACATAGAATAAATCATCAAAATTGGTTAAATATGATTTTCCTTTTTGTTCAATTGATTCAAATGATTTGGCGTAAAATAATGGCCCGTAACTAAAATATTTTTCTTTATTTGCATCTTCTTTTATTTGAATTTCTGTTAGAAACTCAATTTGAATTTTATCTTCTTTACCTATTTTTCTATCAAATACTAAAAACTCATTATCTATAGTATAACTTTCATTAGTTAGCACTTTGGTTGCCCAAGATGGTTTTCTAATTTTGATAATAAATTGAGCATATTTTGGATTTGAAATCTTGTAAATAAATTTATTTTGGTAAGGATATTCTGTAATTGTTTCGATTTTAACCAATTGATTTTGAATTTTAGTTTCAAGAATATTCGGCGTCAATAAAACATTTACCAAAACATTATCATTTTCTATCAACCAAGATTTCTCTATGAAATAAGGCGTAATTCTTCCTGCATTCGGGTTGCAACAAACTGCAACATCTTGGTGTGCTGGGGAATATTTATACCTAGTTTGTTTCCGGTTGGTTTCTACTTCACCGTTTTTTGTACCGTCCATTCCAAATGAATTATCAGTTTTTAAATAAGCAATACAAGAATGATCAGGATTTCTTGATCCTTGCGCCGCATTATAAAAAATATTTTCTACCATTTCGGCAGATTTCGAGGTTCCTTGTTTTTGAAATAATACCGTATAACTGTCCAATAATTCATGCAAAGAGCAATATTCATAACCGGTATGTGTTGCGTTTGCTGTTCTTTGGGCAATCCATTCATCTCCAATTGCACCTCCAGTTAAAGTGGTAGATTTTTCAATTCTCTCAATATAAATTTGAAGCGCTTTTTGTAATTCGACATCATTTGATGCATAAGCAGCTACTATTAGTGGTCGTAATTGCTCATAAGTATGAACGCCGTGGGATTGTAATTTGTAATTAGGATTCAAGATATTCTCTAATTGAACGTCTTTTTCAGATTGATACGTTTTGCAAAAGTCTCTATATAAAAATAGGGCATAATCGGTATATTTTGTGTCACCTGTGATTTGGTACATTTTATCCAATACATCGGTAAATGTCAAACCGTGAGACACACCACCATTAAATTCCTTACCAGAAGAATAAGGGCTTGAATTATTTATAGGATAATTGATCATTACATTATCAACTGCTCGCACAATAGCGTTCCATAATTTTGCATCTTTAGAGTGTTCATAATAGGCCAACATTCCTCTATACATTGTTGTTTTCGACCAAAGTTCGCCGTTTTCTGAATTGAAATTGTATCGCAATTCTTTATCATAAATCCCTATATAACCATCTTTATCTTGCGTTTTAAGAATTCTTTGAATGTAATTATCTACTTTTTCTAATCCTTTTTTGTCGTTCAATAAAATTACATTTCTGATATAACCGTCCCACCAATTGGATTGTGTTTCGCTATTCCACCATTTGTATTGTTCCGATCCTTCTGTATCGCCTTCTTTATTGTTTCCTAAATCTTTCAATTTACTATTTTTGTGAAGTCTTCCCGAACTATAAATTGGATCGTTGATTAATTCAGGGACCAATTTATCTAGATTTCCTACAAAACCATCAACATCTTTTTGCATTTGAACTTTAAGCCAACCTGAAGGTTTTATACTACCAAACGGAAGAATTTGATATTTTTCTACAACTTTATTTGGATTCTTTTCTTGTGAATTCACAGAGAAAGAAAATAGTAACAATGAGGCTAGGAATATTTTTTTCATAAATGTGTTTATTTATTAGTCATTTGGAAATTTAAATTACCACCAGACATTATTTCAGAATACTTTATAAAGGGTCTTGATAAAGCAGAATTGTTAAGTTTTTGATTTTCTTGATAATTATTATTTGAAGAAAAATTCAAAGCTTTAATTGTAAAAGTTTTATTATTTTTCAAATGTAGAGTCGCCTTTTTAAATTGCGGAACTCCAAGCACAAATTCACCATTCGCTGGATTTACAGGATAAAAACCAAGTGAAGATAAAATATACCAAGCCGACATTTGACCACAATCGTCGTTTCCAATCATACCATCAGGCGTATTGTTGTGAAATTCGTTGATGATTTTATGAATGTATTTTTGTCCGATTTTAGGGGTTTCAGAATAAGCATACAAATACACAATATGATGACTTGGTTCGTTTCCATGAGCATATTGCCCGATCATGGCTTCCTGTCCTAAAAATTTATTTGGATTTTTGCTTTCAATTGTAAAGAAATCATTTAGTTTATTGGTAAATGATGATGTCCCTCCAAGTAGTTTTTTCATTCCTTCAATATCATGTTGTGCAGGCGCCCAAAAATATTGCCAAGCATTGGCTTCTGTATAATCACCCGGATTATTCATTGGAGAGGTAGCTGTTAATGGATCAAATGGAGTTCTCCAATTTGCATTAGTATCTTTTCCTCGAAATAACTTTGTTTCAGTATCAAATAAATTTTTGTAGAAATTGGCTCTTTTGGTGAAATTTGAATAGGTTTCTTTATCGTTCAATTTTTCAGCCATTTTTGCCACGCACCAATCATCATATCCGCTTTCTAAAGTTCTAGAAACGGCTTCGTTATCCAATTTATCAAATGGATAATAACCGTATTGATTGAACAATTCCCAATTGGAATTAAAATGACTTTTTGTTGATGTTTCTACCATCGCTTTAAGCGCTTCCTGTTTATCAAATCCTTGAAATCCGTTTTGGTAAGCCGATAAAATCATAGGAATAGAATGGTTGCCAATCATACAATAATTATCTTGTCCCCAAGCAGTCCAAATGGGTAAAAAACCCGCTGCTTTATGGTGTAAAAGCATTGTGTTTACAATTCCGTCAATTTTTTCGGGAACAATTATTTGGAGTAATGGGAATGCACCTCTGTAAATATCCCAAATCGATAGGGTAGAGTAGTATTCCTTATTTGGCGCAACTGAAATAATATCATCTGCACCTCGGTATTTTCCGTCTCTATCTGCAATATTTGAGGGTTGTAAAAGCAAATGATATACGGAGGTGTAGAAAATTTCTTTTTGTTTTTGAGTTGCTTCGATGTCAATTCGATTCAAATATTCATCCCAAATTTTTACTGCTTTATCTCTAACAATATTAAAATCCCAATTAGATATTTCAGATGTTAAATTGACTTTAGCACCTTCAATACTTACAGTTGATAAAGCAATTTTGACTTGTAAGATGTTGCTTTTTGGCAATTCAAAATCTAAAATATATTTTGGTGCATTTTGTTTTTTTTCTTTTGGAAGTTCTTTTGGTGTATAAAAAGGAGTTTCGAAATTAATCGTAAAGAAATACTTTTTGGTTACCCAACCTTTGGTTTTACAATAACCTGAAATAGTAGTTGAATTTTCAATTTTGATATCACTTTCTAATACCAAACTGTCATTTAAAAATTGAATTCCGTGTTGAAAATCCAATAATAATTTGCCTTTTGAATCAGGAAAAGTATATTTATGAAAAGCCACTCTTTCAGAACAAGTTAGTTCGACTTTTACATCGTCTTTTTTCAATAATGAATAATAACCCACAGAAGCTGTTTCTGAGTTTTTGAAGTAACTATTTTTAAGTTTTGACTTATTTTCATTATAGGGTAATAATAGAATATTTCCCATTTCGCCAATTCCAGTTCCACTAAAACGCATTTGCGAAAAGCCTAGAAGAAGCGTGTCTTTATATTGATATCCGCTCGTGTGATTCCAACCTTCCACACTATTATCAGGGCCAGGCTGAACCATTCCAAAAGGCAATGAAGGTCCTGGAAATGTATGCCCTGTTCCATCAGTTCCAATGAAAATGTTTACAAATTTTGAATTACTTTGTGCGAAATTTGGATTAAATCCAATGATAGAAAGTACAATAATTATAATTTTCTTTATTGCCATAATGAATCCATTTGTTCCAAACTTTTATTTTTGGTTTCTGGTACTTTTCTCCAAACGAATAGTAAAGATAGAAGACAAATTATTGAAAACAAATAAAAAGGAAATGCTCCATTAAAATGTGTTTTTAACCATTGATTTTCAACTAAACTTGGAAAAACTTGAGTCACTACAAAATTGGCAACCCATTGAATAAATACGCTAATTGCCAACGCCAGACTTCTAATTTTATTTGGAAAAATTTCTGATAATAATACCCACACAATTGGTCCCCAAGAAATACTAAATGAAGCCATGAATAGTAGTAAAAAGGGTAAAACCCAATTACCGATGGCCTCAAAATAAATAAATGATCCAACTGCTGCTAATGCAATTGTCATTCCGATTGAACCAATATAAAGCAACGGTTTTCTTCCCATTTTGTCCACAAAACGAATGGCTAACAAAGTAAAAATTAAGTTGACAACTCCCAGAATGCTTGTTTCTAGCAAGGAAACATCTGTTGAACTTCCTAAGCTTTTAAATATCTCAGGGGCATAATATAAAATGGCATTAATACCTGTTAGTTGTTGTAAAACAGAAAGTCCAATTCCAACGAAAAGTGCTTTTTTAAACATTGGATTAACCAAATTTTTCCATTGGTTTACTTCTTTAACATTGATTGAATTTTCAATTTCTTCTTGAACTTGAAGTACTTCTTCGGGTGAATTTATTTTCTCTAATACACCAACCGCTTCTGCAGTTTTTCCTTTTTGAAACAACCATCTTGGGCTTTCCGGAATTAGAAATATAAATATTAAAAAGAGTATTGAAGGGATAATTTCTGATCCAAACATCCAACGCCAACCAATATTTAAATTCCATGCAGAATCGCCTTGAAGCGCAATAAAATAGTTTACAAAATAGACAACCACAATTCCAATAACAATTGCTAATTGATAGTTTCCTACTAAAGCGCCACGTCTTTTTGGAGGTGCAATTTCAGCAATATACATTGGGACAACCATAGATGCAATTCCAACACCAATTCCACCGATTATTCGAAATAGTACAAACATAGAAAAGGAAATGGGTAGGGCAGTACCAACGGAATTTAGAATAAATAAAATTGCTGTAATCAACATGGTGACTTTTCTTCCAAATCGATTACTAAAATAATCAGAGATAAATGCACCAAAAATACAACCAACTAATGCGCTTGAAATTGCCCAGCCAGTTTCTACCGGTGTTAAATGAAAATACTCAGTTAAATTGCCAATCGCACCCGAAATTACGGCTGTATCATAACCAAATAATAAACCTCCAAGTGCAGCACTCAAAGCGATAAATAATATGTAATTCTTTTTCTTGTTTTCCATTATTATAGATTTTGTTGTAAATATTTTTTCATCTGTAGGTTGGTTTCCCATTGATTTGAAAGTGGTTTTTTAGTAAATGGTTCTTCGGGCATGTAGGGAAAAGGGCCAAATTCAGGGGTTATCGTAATTTGATTGCAATTTCTTTTTTTATGATATTCAATGATTTCTTTCCACCAATTTAAATACCTATCAAGGTAAGATTCCCATTCTGGTGCGAATGGATTGTTTACTTGTGGGCTTTGTTCAAATCCAATTCTGGCGTGTAGGTGTTTTATTTTAGGATAAATCTTCTTCAATAATTCTTTTTGATCCTCCAAATTACTTTCTGATACTACACAGAAATGAGAAAAATCGGCTACTAAACTTAATTTTGGAAATAATTCTAAATACTGATGTAGGGTTTTCAAATGAAATGAAAATCTCCCGCGATGAATCTCGTGAACTATCGGAACATCGTATTTTTTGGATATAATTTCAGTCATTTCGATGATCTTACAGTTATCACTAAAATCATAATAATCTTTTCCGGTATGAGAATTAATAAAATCAGGTTTTAATTTTGCTAAAAATTCTAGTCTTTCAGTAATTCTAATACTATATTCTTTTACCGACTCTGTTTTATTTGATAAAACTTGTTGGGCAATGAAAATGAACTTAGCATTAATTGTAGCTCTAATATTTTTTATTTCAGCTATAAATTCATCAATAAATTCAGAGTTATCAGGGAAATTAATTTCAACACCATCATAACCATTCGAAATCACATTCGATAGAAATTCTTTAGCAGATTGATTTTCGCAACCCCAAAAAGTACTTATATATTTGATATTCATATTATTTAGAATATAAAACAGGATTAATAGGAGAGTTAATTATTTCTCCAATTTTAGCTCCAGGACACCAAGTATTCCAATCGTGAATTTGGTTTTTATTATCGGGATTTTTCAAAAGCATGTCTTTGTCCATGTATATAATAGTCATCACTTTTCTCATTTCGTTAGTCACATTTGCACCAGCACGGTGAAAAACCCAACCTGAATGAAAACTTATTTCACCAATATCAAAGGCTTCAATTACGTGTTTGAAATCCGTTACACGCAATTTCTTTTGAATAACTTCTTCACTTTCATCACCAATTTCTAATTCTCGACCTTCCACAATAGTGTGACTTCCTGCACTGAATTCCAACGGTCCCATTTCCAAAGGCGTTTCTTGAAGTGGCATCCAAGCGGTAATAGTTTTGTCTGTGTCTAATGGCCAGTAATATTGATCGGCATGCCAAGGAGTGATTCCGCCGCCGCCTTCTTTAAATAAAGCTTGGTCGTGGTACAATCGAACGCCGTTGACTTCCATTAAATCAGATGCGATTTTTGCTATTCGTTTACTGAAAATCAGTTCTTTTACAATTGGATTTTCTGTCCATAAATTGAATAATTGGAGAAATGCTTTTCCATAAGTTGTTCGGTCTTCCAATGCCGTTTGCTCTTGGTTCATTTCTTCAACTTGTTTTGAAATTGCAGCATTAAAAAACTGAACTGTTTCTGGATTTAAAACTTCTTTTAATTTTATAAATCTATTTTTTTGATAGAAGTCAATTTGTTCTTGGTTTAATGAATAAGATTCATTTAGAAATTCTGATATTGATTTAGAAAGTGTTTGCATTGTTATTAATTTAAAGAATAGTAATTATCAATTTCAAAATTATTGATTTGAATGAAAAACAATTAACATTAATTTGTTCAATTATAACACTATATTGAATTATTATATTTACTTTTCAGATTTAAAAGTTAATTTGTTGTTATGAAAGCCATATTAGAAGACATAAAAACCAACCAAGGAATATCCAGTTTTCATGCTTTTCGATATCAAGTTCCCTATTTTCAGTTCAAATGGCATTATCATCCAGAATTTGAATTGACTTATATAGTTAAAGGAAATGGTTATCGAATCGTGGGAAATTCCTATGAACCATTTAACGATGGTGATTTGGTATTGCTAGGTAGTAATTTACCACATACTTGGTCTGGAAAAGCGGATGGCGATGTTAATTCAGATGCTATTGTAATTCAGTTTTCTAGTGAATTCATTTTACCATTTTTAGAATTAAATGAAAGTCTATTAATAAAGAATATGCTTGACAGTTCGCTTCGAGGTATTAATTTCGAGCCTGATGAACAGTTAGTTACAAAAATTATTGAGATAACTGAGACTAATGGCGTAGAACGGATTTTAA
>CANKZE010000052.1 GCA_947488545.1 Bacteroidota bacterium | reverse complement strand
CCGATAACTGAATAGGTTAATAATTTTATCTTATCCATTTTTAGTATAATTGATTCGTATTTGAAATAGTTGAAATAACCGTTTCTGTTTGCGTATTTGTTTTAGCTAAATTTGATTTTAATAATTTTATATTAATTGAAATTAAAAGAGCAAAAGTAGCTGCAGCAACAAAAATCCATTTATTTGAAACTTTATTTTCTAAATTGATTTTGTTTTGAATTTTATCGAAAAGCAATTTATTCGGAAGAACTTTCACCATTCCGTTGGTGCTTTCCATTATTTCGAGGGTCCAATTTTCAGCTTTCATAATTATTTAGACGAACATTAATTATTATTCTTGCGATATTCTTCAAATTTGTTTGAAATTTTTTCTTTTAGGGTTGTTTTTGCTCTAAAAATTAAGGATTCAACAGATGAAATACTCAATTTCATAATTTCAGCAATTTCAGGATTACTCAATCCATCGACTTTTGATAGTAGAAAAGCTGTTTTTTGATTTTCGCCTAATTCATTGATAATATCAAAAAGTACTTTTGCTTTTTCTTTGTTTTCCAATAAAACTCCCGGATGTTCAAAATTAGAAACATTTAAAATCTCAAGTTCATTTTGACTCTTCTTACCGAAAATAAAAAACATTTTTTGGCTGTTTTTATGTTTGATAAAATCCAGGCATTTGTTGATTGTGATTCGGTAAATCCATGTTTTTAGTAATGATTTTTCTTGAAACTTACTCAATGAATTATTTATTTGAATGAATACGTCTTGAGTAATTTCTTCAGCATCTTCAATGTTTTGAAGATAATTGAGCGCTAAATTATAAACCAATAAACTGTACTGATTGTATAATTTTTCGAAGTCTTTATTATCTAATGCCATATTGCAATAGTATGAAAATTAATTGTTTATTAATAGAATGCTTTGAAATTTGGTTTGAATTTTTTTTAAAATAGGAATTGTTATATATTTGAACGAAATATTTTTTAGCCCTGATGGAAGGGAAAATCCCTCGCTTTTTTGCGAGGATTGGAATGACAGCAGGAAATAGCTACAAAAAGAAATAAATTTATAATATGAAATTATTACAAGGAAAAACTGCCATTATCACAGGTGCTAGCCGAGGAATTGGTAAAGGAATTGCGGAGATTTTCGCTAAAAATGGTGCAAATATTGCTTTCACTTATAGTTCGTCTGTAGAATCAGCATTGGCTTTGGAAAAAGAACTTAATGAAATGGGCGTGAAAGCAAAAGGATATCAATCGGATGCATCCGATTTTAATGAAGCCCAAGCTTTTGTAGATGCTGTTTTGGAAGATTTTGAAACTGTTGATGTATTGATAAATAATGCGGGAATTACTAAAGATAACCTTTTGATGCGTATGACTGAGGAAGATTTTGATAAAGTAATCGATGTTAATTTAAAGTCGGTTTTTAATATGACTAAAGCGATTCAAAAGACATTTTTGAAACAACGTTCGGGTTCAATTATAAACATGAGTAGCGTAGTTGGAGTTAAAGGTAACGCTGGTCAAACCAATTATTCAGCTTCAAAAGCGGGTGTTATTGGATTTTCAAAATCGGTTGCACTAGAGTTAGGATCAAGAAATATTCGTTGTAATGTTATCGCTCCAGGTTTTATTGAAACTGAAATGACAGCCAAATTAAATGAAGATGTAGTTAAGGGTTGGAGAGATGGAATTCCTTTGAAACGAGGCGGTTCTACTGAAGATGTTGCGAACGCTTGTTTGTTTTTTGCGTCAGATATGAGCTCATTTGTAACGGGGCAAGTATTGAATGTTTGTGGCGGAATGCTAACTTAATATGATTTAAAGATTTTAAAATTTAAAGATTTAAAGATTCTAAAATTTATAGATTATTAATTCATAATTTTTTCAAGAAATATAAATGACTACAAACACCGTTCTGTTAATTTTTTTATCCCTATTAATAGCTGGTGCGTATTCCTATTATAACTATTATTACAAAGCTAAGATCAAATTGAAAATACATTTGGTTTTAGCTTTTTTGCGTTTTGTAACCGTTTTTAGTGTTTTACTATTATTGATAAACCCTATTATTTCTAATAAAACTCTTGAAATTGTAAAAACTCCTTTGGTAATTGCAGTTGATAATTCTAGTTCTATTTCCAATTTAAAAGCGACAAAAACGACAACCGATTTATTCGAAAAATTGACTTCGAATTCAGATTTAAAAGAAAAATTTGATATTCAAACGTATCGTTTTGATTCTGATTTTGAAAGTTCAGATAATTTTGACTTTAAAGGATCGCAAACAAATATTGATGCAGTTGCAAAAAATAGTAAAAGCATCAATAAAAATGTTGTTTTTCCAACAGTATTAATTACGGATGGGAATCAAACTTCTGGAAATGATTTTGTATTTTCATTTGATCCTAATAATAAGGTTTACCCAATAGCGGTAGGGGATACAACCACTTATTTAGATTTAAGAGTAAGTCAGTTGAATGCAAATAAATATGCTTTTCACAAAAATAAATTTCCAGTTGAGATATTTTTAAATTATTCAGGTACAAAAGCAATAACTTCTAATTTTTCAATTTCTCAAGGAAATTCTGTATTAAATTCTCAAGTAGTTTCTTTTTCTCCTTCAAAGAAATCGGTTGTGATTTCAGCTCTTTTGCCAGCGGACAAAGTAGGTTTACAAGTTTATAAAGCGAGTATTTCATCCAAAGAAAAAGAGAAAAACACATACAATAATTCTTATAATTTTGCAGTTGAAGTTATTGATCAAAGGACTGAAATTGCATTAATTTCGTCATTTAACCACCCAGATCTTGGCGCTTTGAAACGAGCAATTGAAAGTAATGCTCAACGTAAAGTAACACTTCTTAAACCCAAAGAAATCAATGATTTAAGAAAGTACAATATTGTTATTTTGTACCAGCCAACAATTGAATTTAAATCTTTTTTTGAAAAAAATACCGATTTGGGATTGAATACCTTTATTATTACTGGGACCAAGACTGATTTTAACTATTTGAACCAACAACAAAAAGACTTGGTTTTTAAGATGAGTTCCCAATCTGAAAGTTATATTGCAGAGTATCAAGATAATTTTAATTTATTCGATTTAGAAGATATTGGATTCAGTCAATTTCCACCATTGGAAAATTCATTTGGAATAATTACAACAGCTGCAAATGTGAATGTATTATTAGTTTCTTCAATTAGAAATATAAATACCAATTCACCTTTATTAGCCTTTTCAGAAAATCAAGGTAAAAGAACTGCCTATTTATTAGGTGAAAATAGTTGGAAGTGGCGTTTGCAAAGTCATGTCGACACAAAATCTTATGAAAAATACGATACTTTTATTGATAAGACGATTCAATATTTAGCATCAAATGCGTCGATGAAATCACTAGTTGTTAACCACGATGGTTTTTATAATTCAGGTGATGCAATAGAAATTTCAGCGCAGTACTTCAATAAAAACTATGAATTTGATGACAAAGCCAATTTGAATATTACAGTTGTAAATAGAAAAACAAAGGCTAAAAAATCGTATGATTTATTGAAATCCAACACTGATTTTAAAGTAAATTTAGACGGATTAGAAGTAGGTAAATACGATTTTGTGGTTAAGGAATTAAACTCAAATTCAGGTTACAATGGTTATTTTGAAATATTAGATTTTGATATTGAAAAGCAATTTGTAAATCCAGATTTATCAAAATTAACCCAATTGGCAAATCAAACTAAAGGCCAATTACTATTTCCCGATAAAGTTGATTTATTAGTAAAATCGCTATTACAAAACGAAGAATATAAATCGGTACAAAAATCAATTATTAAGAAAATCCCTTTAATAGATTGGGTTTGGCTTCTAATTATCTTGGTTCTTTCTCTAGCTTCTGAATGGTTCCTGCGAAAGTACAACGGAATGTTGTAAACTATTTTTGATACTTTTTATTCTTAAGCATTTGTGAAGCCGTTTGATAGTAGGAAATGGTTTCGTTTTCTAAATCTTTTCTCGGAACTGCAATTGGTTTTTGGTCATAAAATAACTGGAATTCACTCGCAACTTTTGGATTTGGAATCAAAGTTAATTGCAACTGTTTCACTTCTTGTTTTGGCGAAATAATCGTTAGAACGTTATCTTTAATCAAACCTAAATTTTGATAGGTTGCTATTAAAGCTCTTGGTTTGTAATCTGCTTTTAATACATCTTGACCGTAAAATTTACTTTTATAGTTAAAATTAAGCATTCCAAAAACGGTTGGCATTATATCTATTTGAGACATCAAAGTATTAAAATGCGTTGGTTGTACAAATCCAGGACTATAAATCATTGCTGGAATTCTATATTTATCCACAGGAAGTTCTGTTTTTCCTGCACTTGAGGCACAGTGATCAGCAATTATTACAAAAACTGTATTGGCAAACCAAGGTTGTTTTTCAGCTAATTTGAAAAACTTTCTAATTGCAAAATCGGTATATTTCACTCCGCCTTCACGAGATTTAGAATCTCCAGGAATATCAATTTTACCATTTGGGTAAGTAAATGGTCGATGATTGCTTACCGTCATTATATGATTAAAAAAGGGTTTGTTTTGTTTGAATTCAGAATCCATTACTATTATTGCCTTATTGTACATGTCTTCATCACACACGCCCCAAATATTATCAAAGGTGATTTCATTTGGTTTAAATGTTTTCTTATCTACAATGTCGTATCCATTGCCACCAAAAAAATCTTGCATATTATCAAAAAACGCATCACCTCCATAAAGATATTTAACATTATATCCTTTTTGTTTGAATACACTTCCCGTAGAAAATTTATTTTTATTGTCGTCACGTTTTACCACACTTTCACCAGCAGTAGGAGGGATGCACAAAGTTACTGCTTCAAGACCACGAACAGTTCTATTTCCTACGGCATATAAATTAGAAAATACCATACTTTTAGTCGCTAAACTATCTAAAAACGGAGTAATTTTTTGTTCGTTTCCATACATTGCCATGAATTCAGCGCTATAACTTTCTATGGTAATTAGAACCACATTTTTACGGATTTCAGGCGAATTACTATTAATAATCCTTTCGGTAGATTCGTTTTGTGAACCAGGAATTTGATTTTGAATTAAAGAATAAGCTTGATCGCTTGGAATAGTTTTGTAAAATTTAAAATAATCCAATTCGCTATTCATGAATGCTAAATAGAATTTGTAAATACCATTTGCTTGTAATTCATTAGCAAAAATATTATCAGAATTTTCTTTATTTGAAAGAAAGGGAATTGCTAATAATGAAGCACCAAATAATGCAAAGTAAACACCCGAAATCTTTAATTTTTCAGAAAGTGTTGGAATGTCTTCAATGTAATTTTTTGAATATTTGACTATGAAATAAGTAACAACTCCAGCAATTAAATACAATCCTGAAAATAATGGAATTACTGGATAAGATTGCATTATATTACCGATAACCTCATTGGTGTAAACCAAATAATCAACTGCGATAAAATTAAACCGAACACCAAATTCGTTCCAGAAAAAGTACTCACTAATTGCTATTTGAAGTAAAATGGCAACAAAAAGAAAAATTACAAAGCTGAATAACCAATATCTAATTTTAGAACGGTATTTAGGAAGGAACAACAACAAACCAAATAAAACTGTTTTGATAGCTACAAATGCAAATCCAATATCTGGTAAAACTCCACCGTATTCGTTGAGAATGGTGTTAAAAAACTTTATGTAGATTAATAATAAAACGAATGCTCCAAAGATAATGTATCCGTAGGGTTTCAGGTATTTAGAATTAGAAATAAATATTAGATACAACCACAAAAATGCGCTTGCAATTAAAAAAATAAAAAGATCTGAAAGGAAACCTAAAGTAAATATTTTGATAGTTTCAAGAAATGAAAAGGAAGCTTGCGTTATTGGATGAAATATTAAAATTGCACGTAAGACGAAGCTTACAATTATATAAAACAAAGCAAGTGTGTAAAAAGGCGTAGTTTTTCTTAAAAAAGTCATGATTGTAATTTTTACAAAAATAAGCAATTAGAATTATAAAATATAATCTCTACAATAGTTCTGTTTAGTTTAACAAAACTGAAGTCTAATTTTCACGTATTGATAATTAATTGGGTTATATTTGTTTAATATTATACTCATAAATGAGTATATTTTGAAACACAATAATTAATTATAATTTTGAATTTTTAATATTAAAATGGATATAACCAAACTAAAATCACAATTACAAACCGAGGTAGATACCGCCTTTCTCTATAACAGTATCGCTTCAATTCAATCAGATGAAAACTTAAGTCGTGTATTGAATAGTTTGGCTGAAATTGAGAAAGGGCACGCCAATCATATGTTGAAAAAAGTTAATGGGCTGGATTCAAGTTATGAAATGCCACTACCGTCTTCAAGAGCAAAATTTCAATTGAAAGTCGGGAAATTATTTGGCTACAGCTCAATAATTAGTAGTTTGTCAAGTGTTGAAAAACAATTTGCTGTTAATTCAATAAAAAATAAAATTGAAAGTGGTGAAAAGCTGAGTGGTTTTGAGCACAATCATTTGAATATTATTGAAGCGGTTAATAATAACAAAGCCCTAAATGTTTCGGGAGGTTTATTATCAAAATTTGAAAGCCGACATAAATCAGTGGGTGGAAATGCACTTCGAGCAGCAGTTTTAGGCTCTAATGACGGATTGGTATCTAATATGAGTTTGGTGATGGGAGTTGCTGGCGCTGCAGTTTCGAACGATACCATTTTATTAACAGGAATTGCTGGTTTAATGGCAGGATCAATTTCAATGGCATTAGGAGAATGGTTGTCGGTTCAAAGTTCAAGGGAATTGAACCAGCGGCAAATTGACTTGGAAATGGAAGAATTAGAAGCATCGCCGGAAGAAGAAAAAAAGGAATTGGTATTGCTTTATCAAGCAAAAGGAATGAGTATTGAAGAAGCTAGAAAATTAGCCGATAAAGCATTTGAATCACAAGAAACTGCAATAGATGCAATCATTAAAGAGGAATTGGGAATCGACAAAGAAGACCTAGGAGCTTCAGCATGGGAAGCGGCAATTGCTTCTTTCTTATTGTTTTCAATAGGAGCAATTATTCCACTTTACCCATTCATGATATTGGATGGACAAAACGCAATTATTTTAAGTATTGTTAGCAGTATTGTAGGTTTGTTTGGAATTGGAGCTGCAATTACTTTATTAACGGGTAAAAGTATTTTGTATTCTGGATTCAGACAAGTCGCTTTCGGATTGACGGCAGCTGCCGTTACTTATGGAATTGGAACCTTAATTGGAGTATCATTAGCAGGTTAAAAATGAAATAATTATATAAATAATCAAAATTTAAATACAAACAATCAAAGCTATATTTACAAATAATAAAACAAAATAATTATGAACGACGCACACTTACATTTATTAGTAAATCATTTTCCAATTATAGGAACAATTTTAGGATTGGGAATATTGATAACGGGAATGCTATTGAAGAACAATTCAGTAAAAAACACTGCCTACATTTTATTTATTGTAGCAGCAATATTTGCAGCTTTTAGCATGGGAACAGGAGAGGGAGCTGAAGAATTAGTAGAAGACTTTCCATCTATTGGTAAACAAATAATCCACGAACACGAAGAAATTGCCGAAAAATTTGCAATCATCATGTATGTAACAGGATTTTTAGGTTTACTTTCTCTATACACTTCAATTAAGAATCATAATTTAGCTAAAACTTTTTCATTTATTACATTGGCTATGGCTTTATTAGCAGCTGTTTTTGCGAAAAGTGTTGGAACAACTGGTGGTGAAATTCGTCATACAGAAATTAGAGCCAATTCTACTTCAAATGCAAATGAAAATGCTCCAGGGTTGCAAAATGAAAAAGACGAAGATTAAATTATATATTCCCAAGTTCATCCAATAATTGGACTTGGGATTTTAATCTTTCAATTAGCATTGTAATTATTCTTTTATTCAATGCAGATGCATTTTTAGAGTACAATTTATATTCCTCAATTTGCAATAATCCAATGGTTGTACCAATAAGTAAATTTCTAAACTTATTGTCGTTAAGTATTGAATTTTCTATGTAGTCCAACTTTTTATCTACCGTAAATTGGCTAAATTGAGCTTTATTTTTTACAATATAATTTTTAAATTGCTCAATGAACAATTCATTTTGTAATTTCAAAATTGGTCGTAAAATTTGATTTTGAAATAACTCTTCTTCAGAAGTCTGAGAATTAATTTCTCCTAAAGTTTCTCCTCTTAAAGTAGTAATAAAATGGTCTCTATTGCTCATGATTTATATTGATTTAACAGCAATCTAAATTATGAAATCTAAGTTTATTATCATGTAAATTTATGTTGTATTTTTGTAAAAAATAAATGTAATGAGATTTCACACACGTAAATGGGTAAAACCAGAAGATTTAAATCCTAACGGAACTTTATTTGGAGGTAAATTATTAGCTTGGATTGATGAAGAATTAGCTCTTTATTCAATTATCCAATTAGAAAATAGTCGCGTTGTAACCAAATACATGTCGGAAATCAATTTCAGAAGTTCTGCCAAACAAGGAGATATTATAGAAATAGGAATTGATGTTGTAAAGTTTGGAAACTCCTCACTAACACTAAAATGTGAAGCTAGAAACATGATGACTAGGGAAACAATTATTAATATAGATTCAACTACAATGGTGAGTTTAGGGGATGATGGAAAACCAAAACCTCACGGGAAAACTCAAATCGAGTATGTAGCTGATCGTTTGAAATAATGCTATTTACTTACATCAATTGCATTTGACATTTCATAAATTTCCAAATCAAAATACTTGATTGAAGCGAATATATGGTCAAAAATATCTGCCATAATGTATTCGTAATTCTCAAACTTTTTATCATTTGAAAAAGCATATATTTCTAATGGAATTCCATTTTGCGTAGGTTGTAATTGTCGGCACAGCAAAATCATATCTTTATTTAGTCCCGGATGATTGTGTAAATATTGTGTGATGTATTTTCTAAACAAGCCAAAATTGGTCATATTTCTACCATTAATAGCGATAGTTTTATCTACATTATGATTCGAATTATACTTTAAAATTTCATCTTGACGTTGCTGAATATAGGATGTTAGCAATTGGATTCTCTTTAAGTTTTCAATTTCTTGATCTTTCATGAATCGGATGCTGCTGGCTTTAATAAGTACGTATCTCTTAATTCTTCTACCATCAGAATCCAACATTCCACGCCAGTTTCGGAAAGAATCTGAAATCATACTATAAGTTGGAATTGTAGTGGTTGTATTATCAAAATTTCTAACTTTCACAGTAGCTAAATTGATTTCTGTAACATCTCCATCGGCACCAAATTTATCGAAAGTAATCCAGTCGCCAATTCGAACCATATCATTTAATGAAACCTGAACACTAGCAACAAAACCTAAAATTGTATCTCTAAAAATCAAAATTATTACTGCTGAAACTGTACCTAAAATTGCCAAAAGATTTTTTGTATCTATATCAAAAATTTCAGAAACAATGATGATAATTCCAAATATCCATAGCACAATCATAATTACCTGAATGTAACTGTCTATCGGTTTGTCACTAAATTTATGATCTTGTTTAAGATAATCTCTAATAGCATTAAAAATAGTTCTAATAATCCAAAGAATTAGTAAAACGATATATACTCCAACAAGTTTTCCAAAAACAGTTTCCCAATAAACAAATTCTTTGAGAATAATAGGAACCGATTTGTAAATGAATAATAAAGGAATTAAATGTGCAATGTATTTTGCAGTTTTGTTTGATACTAATAAATCATCAAATTTAGTTTTGGTTTTTCGGGCAATAAATATCATTGCCGTGACTAAAATCATTCTAAAAACAATATATATTGAATAGGCTAAAGCGCACAATAATGCAGTATTTATTGCAATGCTTACATAGGAAGCAATTGAAGGATTAAAACCTATTTTAAGCAGTAAGGTATTGCACCATCCGAATATTGATTCGATTATTTTAATCATATTTTAAATATTTTCGTTCAACATAAAAAGTTGCAAATGGTAGGAGGGAAGCCAATAATACAATACCTAATTTAATAATATCCCATTTTTGAGATTTTGTTATTACAAATGCCAACACTATATATCCTATAAAAAGTAAACCATGCGACATTCCAATTGGATACAATAATTGATGATACAAATCTGGATTATTTGGTTTAACCAATAGCATATTTGTAAATAATGCCAAATACGATATTCCCTCTAAAATTGCGACAGTTTTAAAAATTTTGACCATTTTAATTATTATAATAATTACAAATTTAATTAATATCATGCATTAATTTACATAGATTGAAAAAGTAATTTACATTTGTGGCAACATATATTTCAAAATGAGTAAACGAGATTTAAAGAAATACCTTAACGAACTCAATAAAGAGCAATTGGAAGAGCAGATTATCAATTTATATGATAAATTTCCAGCTGTTAAAACCTATTATGATTTTGTTTTTAAACCAAATGAAAGACAATTGTTACAGGATTTCAAATTGAAAGTTTCCAATGAGTATTTTCCTGTGAAAAGCAAAAAAGCAAAAGCCAGAAGATCGGTAGCTCAAAAAATGATTAGACACTTTATTTCACTTGGTGTAGATCCATTTGTGATTGTTGATGCCATGCTGTATTCGATTGAAATTGCACAAACTTATTCTTCAGAAAAAATTATTAAGCAAGAATTGTTTTTCAAAAGTATGCTAAATTCCTTTGAACAAGCGATTAGTTTTATGATTGAAAATGGGATTTTATATGATTTTAAAAGTAGGGTGGAAGCGATAAGAGCGGAAGCCGAAAATCAAGAATGGTTCAATGTATTTGAATTTAATTCAATTATTGAAAAATTCGATTATTAAAAAAAGTTAAAATATAACTTCAATATGCTCAAATAACCCTTTTTTAAACGTATTTTTGCAAAAATTACAACTTTAAAAATGCCGCACAAAGAGTTAGATACTGAAATTGAAGATAAAAAAGAACTTTATGGTTATCAGCAATCTGATATTGACGTCATTTTTGAACGTTTAGATAACGCGCCCAGCAATCATCATTTGTTGTACCAATTACCAACAGGAGGAGGGAAGACGGTAATTTTTTCTGAAATTGTTAGACAGTATATTGCTAAACACGACAAGAAAGTTGTGGTATTAACACACCGAATTGAATTGTGTAAGCAAACCTCAAAAATGCTGAAAGGTTTTGATGTTAAAAACAAAATAATCAACAGTAATATCAAGGAATTGCCTGATCAAAATGATTATTCATGCTTTGTGGCAATGGTTGAAACCCTGAAAAACCGAATTAATGACGAAAAGTTGCATTTGGATAACATTGGTTTGGTTATTATTGATGAAGCCCATTACAACTCGTTTAGAAAATTACTAAGTTCTTTTAAAAACTCCTTTATTCTTGGGGTAACTGCAACTCCTTTGAGTTCGAATGTTAAATTACCAATGAATGAAAATTACGACGAATTGATTGTTGGTGATACAATTGCTTCTTTAATAGACAAAGGATTTTTAGCAAAAGCGATTACTTATAGTTATGATGTGGGTTTAACCTCATTGAAAGTTGGAATTAATGGTGATTATACCGTAAAATCATCTGATGATTTGTATTCTAATATGGTAATGCAAGAGAAATTATTGCACGCTTATACTGAGAAATCATTAGGAAAAAAGACACTTATTTTTAATAATGGAATAAATACTTCGCTATTTGTTTACGAAACTTTTAGAGAAGCTGGATTTGAAATTCGCCATTTAGATAATACATGTAGTACTGAAGAACGAAAAGAAATATTGAGTTGGTTTAAGAAAAAACCGGATGCAATTTTAACCTCAGTTGGAATTTTGACTACCGGATTTGACGAACCTACTGTGGAAACTATAATATTGAATAGAGCTACGAAATCATTGACTTTGTATTATCAAATGATAGGTCGTGGTTCAAGAAAATTACCCAACAAAGAAACCTTTACTGTTATTGATTTAGGTAATAATGCCGCTAGATTCGGACTTTGGAGTGAACCAATTGATTGGCAACATATTTTCAGATCGCCTGAATATTACCTTGAAAATCTTCGTGATGACATTGAAATTGAAAGGTATTTCAAGTACCAAATGCCGCCTGAATTAAGACTGAAGTTTAAAAACTCCCCTGAAGTAACCTTTGATATTGTTGAAGAGCATAAGAAAATTATTGCTGCTAATTTACGTTCAAAAATCGTTTTAGAACGTTCACTAGAACAACACGCTTTGATGTGTGTAGATAATTCAGAAGATTTGCGAGAAGCTAAAATACTTGCTCGTGAACTTCATGATGATATTGAATGTAGAATGAAAAGATACGCTTCTTGTTTGAGCCATTGTTCAAAAAATTATCGTGAATGGTTAGTTGAAGATTATAAAGTTAAATTAAACCTTCTAATTGGTAAGAAAATTCGAGAATCATTATTCGATTAAATATATAATTTTATTATTTATATAAATAATTATAATATATTGATTTTTAATATTTTAAATAATTAAATAATTATGTCAAAACAGTTTGTCGATCTTGGAATTTCAAAAGAAATAGTAAAAGCTCTTACCGATATTAATATTGAAAATCCAACCGAAATTCAATCGAAAGCTATTCCCGTAATTCTTAATGAAACGCATGATTTTGTAGGTTTGGCTAAAACAGGGACAGGGAAGACGGCCGCTTTTGGATTGCCATTACTACAATTATTAGATTTGAAATCAAATGCCATTCAAGTTCTGATTTTAGTGCCAACACGTGAATTAGGCCAACAAATACTTAGTAATTTCAAACAATTTTCTAAATATTTACCAGAAATTAATATCACTTCCGTTTGTGGCGGAACTCCCATAAAACCTCAAATAGAGCAATTAAAAGAAGTAAATCACATTATAATTGCAACTCCAGGTAGATTAATTGATTTGATTCAAAGAAAAGCGATCAATATCAAGGAAACCAATTATTTAGTTCTTGACGAAGCTGATGAAATGGTTACAGTTTTGAAAGAAGGCTTGGATGAAATTGTATCGGAATTGCCTAAAAAAAGAAGGACTTTATTGTTTTCAGCAACAATGCCAGGACCAATCAAGCAGCTGATTCAGAATTACATGTCCAAACATGTAACTCAAGTTAGCGCCAATATGGAAACTGTTGGTAATCAAGGAATAGAACATCAATATATAGTTGTAGAACCTATAGAAAAATTAGATGTTTTAATGCATTTTCTTAATTCAAAAGAAGGTGAACGAGGTATTATTTTTTGTAAAACAAAGGCTGCGGTCAATAAACTAGCCAAAAACCTTGCTATTAATAGATTTTCATCTGGAGCAATTCATGGTAGTTTAACTCAACCAATACGTGATAGAATCATGGGACAATTTCGTGAAGGTCACATTAATATATTGGTAGCCACAGATTTGGCTGCACGTGGAATTGACGTACAGGAAATTAGTTATGTAGTTAATTATCATTTACCGGATACCTTTGAAACCTATGTCCACAGAAGCGGAAGAACTGCTAGAGCTGGCGCAAAAGGATTGTCTTTAACCGTTATTCAAAATGAAGAAGTTAGCGAGATTCCGTTATTTGAAAAAGAATTGGGAATTAAATTCAATTTAATGAACAAGCCAAATGCAAATAGTATTGAAGAAAACAATACATTGTTATGGGCAAAACAGATTTTTAAAACCAAACCAAACCA
>CANKZE010000051.1 GCA_947488545.1 Bacteroidota bacterium | reverse complement strand
CAGTTTACCTAACAAGAAAATACATTATTCATTCCATCCCGGAAATTTTAATTCAAAATAGTTATTTTACCTTAAGTAAAGATTTTTTTCTAATGGTATTATTTGCAATAGTGATGTTTTTTGCAGCTTTATCAATGCTTAAAGTTCCTAAAACAAACACTTTAGAAGTAGATGAAAGTAAACCAAATATTTATATCATTGTTTTTCAAATTTTTTGTGTTGGAATATTAATTGGTTTAATTGGTGCCGGCGGAGGTTTTTTAATTATTCCTGCTTTAGTTCATTTTGCAAGATTGCCAATAAAAAAAGCCATTGGAACTTCCCTATTAATTATTTCATGTAATTCATTAATTGGTTTTTCTGGCGACGTTCAAAATATAAATCCAGAATGGTATTTCCTTTTTAAATTCGCAGGATTTGCAATGACGGGAATATTTATTGGAATTTATTTAAGTCGTTTTTTTAATGACCGAAATTTAAAAAAAATATTCGGCTGGTTTGTATTAACTATGGCCTTTTTTATATTAACAAAAGAAATTTTATTTTAAATATTACTACAAATTCATATTAAATGAAAATACAACAAATTTATACCGGATGTATTGCTCAAGCTGCTTATTATATAGAAAATAAAGGCGAAGTTGCCATATTTGATCCGTTGAGAGAAGTTCAACCTTATATTGATAAAGCCAATTTAGATCACGCCAAAATAAAGTATATTTTTGAAACACATTTTCATGCCGATTTTGTTTCTGGCCATCTTGATTTAGCCAACAAATCCGGTGGAAAAATTGTTTTTGGACCTACAGCAAAGCCTGAATTTAATGCTATTGTTGCAACTGATAATCAAGAATTTAAAGTTGGAGATTATACAATTAAAGCGATTCACACACCCGGACATACAATGGAAAGCACGTGTTATTTATTGATTGATGAAAATGGAAAAGATCACGGAATTATAACTGGCGATACATTGTTTATTGGTGATGTTGGAAGACCTGATTTAGCACAATCATTGGTTAAAGACTTGACACAAGAAAAATTAGCTTCCTATTTATACGATTCATTAAGAAACAAAATCATGCCTTTATCAGATGACTTAATTGTTTATCCTAGTCATGGTGCGGGAAGTGCCTGTGGAAAAAACATGAGTAAGGAAACTACAGATACATTGGGTAATCAAAAGAAAACGAATTATGCTTTAAGAGCTGACATGACTCGGGAGGAATTTACTTCCGAAGTTTTGGATGGTTTAGGAGTTCCTCCAGCCTATTTCCCTCAAAATGTAATGATGAATATTCAAGGTTATGCAAGTTTAGATTCTATTATTGACAAATCAAAAAAACCTTTAAGTCCTGAAGAATTTAATGCTATTGCAAATGATACTGACGCTATAGTTTTAGATGTCCGTCATGAAAATGATTTTGTTAAATGTCATATTCCTAGATCCATCTTTATTGGAATACAAGGCAATTTTGCTCCGTGGGTAGGTTCGTTAATCATGAATACTAAACAACCAATAGTATTAATTACACCTGATGGGATGGAAAATGAAACAATTACTCGACTTTCAAGAGTTGGTTTTGACAATGTTTTGGGTTATCTCGAAGGCGGAATAGATTCCTGGAAAAAATCAGGATTTGAAACTGACAGCATTCATTCTATTTCACCTGAGCAATTTTCAAATGAATTAAAAGACAATAGCATTGTTGTGGATGCAAGAAAACCAAGCGAGTTTGATGCAGAGCACGTTGAGAATGCAATTAACTTGCCTTTAGATACAATCAATTCGCATTTGGATTTAGTTCCGAAAAATGAAGATTTTTATTTGCATTGCGCAGGCGGTTATCGTTCAGTAATAATGGCTTCAATATTAAAATCACGTGGATTTCATCATTTTACAAATGTTGAAAAGGGAATTAGTGGGATTAGAACTACAAATGTACCGTTAACTGTTTTTTTATGTCCATCAACTTTAAAGTAAAATAATTAAACAATAACAAAAAATTAAGTAATTTAAATGTAACAACTTTGTTATTTTTAATACTTTTGCAACCTAAAATTAAAACAAATTAAAAATGAAAAGAATTTTAATGTTATTAACTGTATTTTCAGTTATAATTTCATGTAACAAAGCAGGTGAAAATGAATATATTATTTCAGGAACTGTAAAAGGTATTGCTGATGGTAAAACAGTAATACTTGAAAAGCAAGATGGAATGGGACAGTTTGTTCCTTTGGATACTGTTAAAGTTAAGAATGGTAAATTTGTTATGGAAGGTTCTGCAAAAGAACCGGAAATTATGTTAATTCAAGTTGAAGCACTTCAAGGCAAAGTTCCGTTTGTATTAGAAAATGGAGATATTAGTATTGTGATTGATAAAGACAGTCTTCAAAAATCTAAATTTTCTGGAACTTTCAATAATGATGTTTTTACAAAATTTAATGACGATTTAACTAAATTTCAAAAAGAGTTTCAAAAGAAATTAACTGCTTTCCAAAATGCAAACATGGCTAAAATGAATGCAGCTCAGGAAGCAAAAGATTCAATTGTTATCAATAAATTAATGAAACAATATCAAGAAATTCAAAAAGAAGGAATGGAATACTATGTGAAATTTGCAGAAGGAAATCCAAAAGCTTTATTATCAGCTTTAATTGTTGACAGTATGTTAAATGATCCAGCAGTAGATTTAGCAAGAGTTAAAAAAATATATGCAAGTTTTAGTTCAGAATTAAAAAGTTACAAACCAGGAAAATCAATTAAATCGAAACTAGATAAAATTGGCAAACCAATAGCTGTTGCTCCTTCTGCAAATGTAGGTAGTGCTGCTCCAGATTTTACAGCTCCAAATCCTGAAGGTAAATCAATTTCTTTGAAACAATCATTAGGGAAAATTACTATTGTTGATTTTTGGGCATCTTGGTGCAAACCATGTCGTGCTGAAAACCCAAATGTAGTTGCACTTTATGCAAAATACCATGCTAAAGGTTTGAATATTTTAAGTGTTTCATTGGATAAAGAAGCTTCTGCTTGGAAAGCAGCTATTGCAAAAGACAAATTGACTTGGAGTCATGTTTCTAATTTAAAAGAATTTGAAGATCCTATTGCTTTACAATATGGTATCAATGCAATTCCTTCTATTTTTATTTTAGATGCTAAAGGAGTTATCATTGCAAAAGACATTCGCGGAGAAGAATTAAATGCTAAAATTGCTTCACTTTTAGGATCATAATCATTCTAAATATAGATAAAATTAAAATCTCCCTAGTGGAGATTTTTTTTATTCAATTCAATACCAAGAGGTTAAAAAAAGTATTAAAATTAAGTACTTTATAAATTTGGAATGCTGAAAAGTGTTGTTATATTTGCAGCCGTTTGCCGAGACAAATTCAATAAATATTGGGGAGATACTCAAGCGGCCAACGAGGGCAGACTGTAAATCTGCTGTGTGAACTTCGCAGGTTCGAATCCTGCTCTCCCCACAAAAAAGCCCAGTTTGATACTGGGCTTTTTTTATTTATGATATATTATATTTTTCCAAGCTTGGCTAATATGAATAATAACACAATTGGAATTGCTAATAATATTACCATTTCAAGATTGTCTATTAATAAATGAGGTTGTTTTGCCAAAGTTATCAAATAACCTCCAATTGCTCCACCAAAATGAGCTGTGTGTCCTATATTATCTCGTTTGGTCTTCATCCCATAAATTGAATACAATAAATATCCTATTCCAAATATATATGCAGGTATTGGTATTGGAATAAAAAATAAATACAAATCCATATCGGGTTGCAATAAAATGGCTGAATACAAAACGCCGGTTACTGCTCCCGAAGCACCAATGGCACGATAGGAATAATCATTTGAATGAAAATACAAAGTCAATAAGCTACCAAAAATTAAGCTACCTAGATATATTAATCCAAAAGAAAAATTTCCCAAATAGCCATAAACAACCGGCGCAAAGAAGTACAATGTCAACATATTAAATGCTAGATGCGAAATATCTGCATGTAAAAAAGCCGAAGATATCATTCGGAATTGCTCACCAGAACGAATACTTTCTATATGAAATTCAAACTTCCTAAAAAAAGTAGTGTCTTCAAAACCTTTAAAACTAATAACTACAGTTAAAGCAATTATAATAATCAATAAAATATTCATGTCCATAGATTTAATATTTAGTAAAAGTAAAGATAGTTTTTAAGGTTTATACAATGATAATGAAAAAAATTATTTAATGTATATTTGCAAAAATAACTTTAAGAATGCAGTTTATAATTTATATTTTACTCTATCCGATTTTATGGTGTATTTCCATACTTCCTTTTAGATTATTATATGTAGTTTCAGATGGATTTTATTTTTTAACTTACTACATTATTGGTTATCGAAAAAAAATAGTTCGTGAAAACCTAGCTTTAACACTCCCCCATTTATGTGATAAAGAAAGACTAATTATTGAAAAAAAAACATATCAAAACATGTGTGATGTTTTTTTGGAGATGATTAAAACGTTAACTATTTCAAAAAGTGAAATGGAGAGACGGTTTAAATTTAAAAACATAGAAGTTTACCTAGATTTAGAAAAAAAAGGAAAAAGTATCGCTTTACTTTGTGCCCATTATGCAAGTTACGAATGGGTGATTTCAATAAATAGTAAAATTTCATTTGAAGGTTATGCAGTATATAAAAGAATTAACAATCGCTATTTTGATAAATTAGTACGGGATATTCGATCTAAATTTAAGGCTACTTTAATTACAACTAAAGAGACTATTCCAACAATGGAAAACAATTTCAAAAATAATAAACCAAGTTTGTATGGTTTGGTTAGTGATCAATCGCCAAGATTGGATTCAGTTTACCATTGGAATAAGTTCATGGGAATTGAAGTTCCTATTCATACAGGGGGTGAAATGTTGGCAAAAAAATATGATATGAATATTCTATTTTTAAGAACAAAAAAACTAGGTAGAGGTTTTTATGAAGCTGAATTAGAAATATTATCTGAGAATACCAAAGAAGTCCCCGATTACGAAATTACTGATCGATTTTTAAAATTGGTTGAACAACAAATTTATGAACAACCAGAAAATTATCTGTGGACTCATAAACGTTGGAAACACAGAAAATTATCTTAAGGATTTAATATATAATTCTTCCACTTTTTTTCTAGCCCAATCTGTTTTTCTCAAAAAAGTAAGACTTGATTTAATACTCGGATTAGAAATAAAACACTTTATTTTAATCAGTTCCCCCAAGGTATCAAAACCATAATAATCTACTAAATGTTCCACTATTTTTTGTAAAGTAACTCCATGAAGTGGATCGGGATTAGTGTTTGACATATAAATAAATAGTGTGATTTAAGGAGTTAAAAAGTTATTGTATACCAACAAAATTAATGAATTGTTATCGTACATTTGCACCAAGATGCTAAAAACTGTAAACATATTAAACAAAAGAGCCAGATTTGATTATGAAATAATCGAAACCTATACTGCTGGAATAGTTTTAGCTGGAACAGAAATAAAATCAATACGTCTTGGTAAAGCAAATATCACGGAAAGTTTCTGTGAATTTAGTGGATTAGAATTGTTTGCAATAAACACCTACATCGAAGAATACACCTACGGAAATCAGTTTAATCACAAAGCTAGAAGCGAAAGGAAATTACTTCTTAATAAAAGAGAACTTAAAGGATTGGAACGAAATGTTCAAGCAAAGGGACTTACAATTGTTCCGTTGAAATTATTTACAAATGAAAAAGGAATTGCCAAACTAGAAATAGGTCTTTGTAGAGGTAAAAAAACATATGACAAACGAGAATCCCTAAAAGAACAAGACACTAAGAGAGATTTAGAGCGAATTAAAAAAGAATATTGAAAAAGTATTTTTTTCCGAAAAAAAATGACTAAATTTGTCTTGACAATTAAAATTAATTAAGATGAAAACTTTATTAAAAGTAGCTAGAGAGAAAAAAGGATTAAAAACTCGAGAAGTAGCACAACTACTGGGCATCGATCAGGCGCTTATTAGTAAGTTTGAAAGTGGTTCAAGAAAACCCACTAAAGAACAAGTAATAAAGTTAGCATCACTATTAGAAATAGATCTTGAAACAATAATGGTAGCTTGGTTCAAAGAAAAATTATTATATGAAATTGGCAACGATGAATTTGCATTAAAAGCAATGAATATTGTTCGCGAAGAAGTTGAAAATAATTACGGAATTACCAAGAGAAATATTTCCAATAATTTAACAACAATTATCAACGAGATAGATGCTTTGAAAGCTAAACTGGATGCTTTTAGAAAATTGGATAGCTTTAAAATAGCGCAAGCTTTAGAGTTGGAATATACCTTTGAAAGCAATAGAATTGAAGGAAATACTTTAACCCTTCGTGAAACAGATTTGGTCATAAATGAAGGATTGACTATTTCGGGAAAAAGTATGAGAGAGCATCTTGAAGTTATCAATCACCAAGAGGCAATAGTATATATTAAACATTTAATGGAAAGAAATTCTCCTTTAAATGAACGAGAAGTACTTTCTATACATAACCTAATTTTGAGAGGGATTCAACCCGAAGATGCTGGAAAATATAGAAAAGTTCAAGTCATGATAAAAGGAAGTTCCCATTTACCGCCACAGCCTTTTTTGGTTGCCAAAGAAATGGAAGATTTCTTTATTTGGTATGAATCCAATAAAAAGAGATTGCATCCGGTTATTTTAGCCGCTGAACTTCATGAACGATTAGTAACCATTCATCCATTTATTGATGGGAATGGTAGAAGTTCTCGTTTAGTAATGAACCTTATTTTGCTTCAGCATGGGTATGTAATTGCAAATATTAAAGGAGATTACGAAAATAGAATGCAATATTATACTGCTCTTGAGACGGCTCAAACTAAAAACAACAAAGAAGACTTTTTGATGTTTGTTGCTCAAATTGAGAAAGAAAGTTTGGAGCGTTATTTAAATATTATTGGACAATAAACCTCGATATTTCGAGGTTTTTGTTTTTATTTTTTATCTTCTAATAAAGGAACGAATTTAAAATCACCACATTCGTGTTTTTCAAATTGGGTTTCATTTTTTCTAATCAACTTAATCATAATTTGATTTTCTTCCCCAACAGGAATAATCAACTTACCTCCTATTTTTAATTGTGCCATTAATGGTTTTGGAATTGTGGGAGCACCTGCAGTAACAATTATACTATCAAAAGGTGCGTGATTTGGCAACCCTTTATAACCGTCACCAAAAGAAAGATGTTTAGGTCGAATTCCTAATTTTGGTAACAAGGCGGAAGTTTGTTTGAATAACTCATTTTGCCTTTCTACGCTATACACTTTAGCACCCATTAAATACAAAACAGCGGTTTGATATCCTGATCCTGTTCCTATTTCTAGAATTTTATCTCCTTTTTTGATCTCTAATAATTGACTTTGAAATGCAACTGTATAAGGTTGTGATATCGTTTGTCCTGCACCTATTGGAAATGCTTTGTCTTGATAAGCATAATCTTCAAAGCTTGAATTTAAAAATAAATGGCGCGGAATTGTACTAATTGCTTTTAGTACGTTTTTGTCAACGATTCCTTTTTCTTGCAACAATTTTACAAGCTGGTTTCTAAGTCCTTGATGTTTGGCTGTGTCTTTCAAAACTAATTATTATTTATGATGTAAATTTAAGAAAGTAATCGACAATTCAAATGATGGATTTAATTTTAAATGCATTAATTTATTATCAATTTATTGCTATTTTTGTTGAAAATACTTAGTTATGTTAAAAGTAGGAGTTTTAGGTGCTGGACATCTCGGAAAAATACATTTACGATTATTACAACAATCAGACCAATACGAATTGGTTGGTTTTTATGATGAAAATCAAGAAAACGGAGCGAAAATTGCAGAAGAATTTGGCTACAAGCAATTTCATACTATTGCAACTTTAATTCACGCTGTAGACGTTATTGATATTGTAACCCCTACTCTTTCTCATTATAAATGTGCTAAAGTGGCTATCAAGTCTGGAAAACACGTTTTTATCGAAAAACCTATTTCAAATACTGTCGCTGAGGCAGAAGAAATTATTGCTTTAGCAAATGAGTATAATGTAAAAGGGCAAGTTGGTCACGTGGAAAGATTCAATCCTGCATTTATTGCAACCAAGGACATGATTGAGAATCCAATGTTTATTGAAACTCATCGATTGGCTGAATTCAACCCTCGAGGTACTGATGTTCCTGTAGTTTTAGATTTAATGATTCACGATATTGACGCGATTTTGAGTGTGGTTCCCTCCAAAGTAAAACTTATAAATGCAAGTGGTGTTTCTGTAATTAGTGAAACTCCTGATATTGCCAATGCCAGAATTGAATTCGAAAATGGTTGTGTTGCCAATTTAACTGCGAGCAGAATTTCATTGAAAAACATGCGCAAATCTCGTTTCTTTCAAAAAGACGCCTATATTTCTGTTGATTTCTTAGAAAAAAAATGTGAAGTAGTAAAAATGAAAGACGCGCCAGAAGTTCCTGGTGATTTTGATATGATTTTACAAAATGCGGAAGGTGTCAAAAAACAAATCTATTTTGCAAATCCTGAAGTGGAACAAAATAATGCGATTTTAGATGAACTAAATTCCTTTGCTGATGCAATAAATAATAATACAACTCCTGTGGTAACTTTGGAACAAGGTACAAATGCCTTACGAGTTGCTTATCAAATAATTGATTGTTTTAAAAAATAATATATGAAAATAATAGCTGTAATTGGAGCTGGAACTATGGGTAATGGAATTGCTCACACATTTGCTCAAAGCGGATTTACCGTAAAACTAATTGATATTTCTGAAAAATCTTTAGACAAAGGAATGGCGACTATTGCTACTAATTTAGATCGAATGGTGGCAAAAGGAACTATTACAGAAGAGGACAAACTAAAAACTATTTCCAATATTATCACTTATACCGATATTAAAGATGGCGTTGTAGGTGTAGATTTAGTGGTAGAAGCGGCAACAGAAAACGTAGATTTAAAATTGAATATTTTCAAACAACTGAATGATGTTTGTTCGCACAATACGATTTTAGCAACCAATACCTCTTCTATTTCAATTACTCAAATTGGATCTGTAGTTGCTCATCCTGAAAGAGTTATCGGAATGCACTTTATGAATCCGGTGCCAATTATGAAATTGGTAGAAATTATTCGGGGATACAATACTTCTGATGAAGTAACAAAAATCATCATGGATTTATCTGAAAAATTAGGAAAAACTCCAGTTGAAGTAAATGATTACCCAGGATTTGTTGCTAATAGAATTTTGATGCCAATGATAAATGAGGCAATTGAAACTTTATACAATAAAGTGGCTGGCGTTTATGAAATTGATACCGTTATGAAATTAGGTATGGGACAACCAATGGGACCATTACAATTAGCGGATTTCATTGGACTTGATGTTTGTTTAGCCATTTTGAATGTAATGCATGATGGATTCAAAAATCCAAAATATGCTCCTTGCCCACTTTTAGTAAATATGGTTCGCGCTGGAAAATTAGGTTCAAAATCTGGTGAAGGGTTCTATGATTATAGCGAGAGTAAAAAAGCAGAGAAAATTGCAAAACAATTTATTTCTTAATTGAATATTAAATGTCAATAAAAGATAATTTACTCAAAATAAAATCCTCATTACCTGAAAATGTAACTCTTGTTGCTGTTTCAAAAACCAAGCCCGTTTCTGATTTAATGGAAGCATATAATGCTGGTCAACGCATTTTTGGAGAAAACAAAATCCAAGAAATGAGCGAGAAATGGGAACAAATGCCCAAAGACATTCAATGGCACATGATTGGTCATATTCAAACGAATAAGGTGAAATTTATGGCGCCATTTGTGAGTTTGATTCATGGAGTTGATAGTTTGAAAATATTAGAAGAAATCAACAAACAAGCATTAAAAAACAATAGAATAATAGACTGTTTGCTGCAAATTCATATTGCAGAAGAAGAAACAAAGTTTGGTTTGAATGAAGACGAATTAGAAAATTTATTAGCCTCAGAAACATTTATAAACTTAAAAAATATAAAAATAGTTGGTTTAATGGGGATGGCAACGTTTACAGAAAACCAAAATCAAATCAAAAAAGAATTCGAACATTTGAAATCGATTTTTGACACTAAAAAGTCATTATCAATTGTGAATTGTCAATTGTCAATTCTTTCAATGGGAATGTCTGGTGATTACCAACTTGCAATTGAGTATGGAAGTACTATGGTTCGCATTGGAAGTAGTATCTTTGGAGGACGTTAATATAAACTTAAACAAAATAACGATTTACTGCATACTCGACATAGAAACCACCGGAGGACAATTCAACGAAGAAGGAATTACTGAAATCGCTATCTATAAATTTGACGGCCTCGAAATTGTAGATCAATTTATCAGTTTGGTAAATCCTGAAATTCCAATTCAGCCTTTTGTAGTCAAATTAACAGGCATTAATAATGCAATGTTAAGAAGCGCTCCAAAGTTTTATGAAGTCGCAAAACGTATTATTGAAATCACAAATGACTGTGTTTTAGTAGCACACAACACCGCTTTTGATTACCGAATACTACGAACAGAATTCCGAAGATTAGGATTCGATTTTAATAAGCAAACACTTTGCACTGTTGAATTATCCCAGAAATTATTACCAGAACAACCTTCACACAGTTTAGGAAAACTAGTTCGCGCTCTAGGAATTCCAATTGCAGACAGACATCGAGCTAGCGGAGATGCATTGGCAACCCTAAAATTATTTCAATTATTGCTTGCTAAAGACACCGAAAAATCAATAGTTCAAGAGTTAATTAAAACAGAAGTACTTAAAGGAATAACTCCAAAATTATATTCGATAATAGAAAGTGTTACTTCAAATACTGGAGTTTATTATATTCATAATGAAGAAGGTAGAATTATATATATTGGTAAAAGTAAGAATATAAAAAAACGAATTAACCAACATTTTACCGGTGTTGATAAAAAATCAGTTAAAATACAATCGGAAGTTTTTAAAGTTACATTTGAAGAAACTGGAAGCGAATTAATTGCTTTATTGAAGGAAAGTGAAGAAATTAAAATTCATAAACCAATTTATAATCGTGCACAAAGAAAGAACTTATTCAATATTGCATTGTATGCTGAAGAAGATAAAAACGGTTATTTAAATTTGAAATTACAAAAAGCCGATGGTCGAAAAAAAGAAATAACCTCTTTTTCAACCATGCAAGAAGCTAAAAATACCTTATTCAGAATCACAGCTGACTATCATTTGTGTCAAAAATTTACAGGTTTATATGTGACAAATGATGCCTGTTTCCAATACAAAATTAAGGAATGTGATGGCGCCTGTATTAAGAAAATAACTCCTGAAGAATACAATTCGAGAGTTTCAACGTTTATTTCTAAGAATAGTTTTGAAGATCAAAACATGATTCTGAAAGACAAAGGACGTACAATCCACGAACGAAGCGCTGTTTTAATTGAAAACGGTATTTACAAGGGATATGCATTTTATGATCTGAATTATCAGGTACAAAAAATCGAAATACTTAAGAATATTATCATTCCTATGCAAAATAATCGAGATGCCAGAAATATAATTCAAAGCCAAATTCGTAAAAATAAATTATTGAAAATTGTAAAATTTTAATTTTATTTGGAGCTATTTCCGGCTATTCGTTGCAATCCATTTTTTGCTTCGTTCCGAGCAATAAAATGGGATTTCCACTGCTATCCGGGCTAAAAAAATATGAAGTACTTAATCACCATCGTTGGACCAACAGCTATAGGAAAAACTTCCTTGAGTATTGCTTTGTCTCAACATTTCAATTGTGAAATTATTTCCTGTGATAGCCGTCAATTTTTTAAAGAAATGACCATTGGCACAGCCGTTCCCAACGAAATAGAGCTTTCATCTGCAAAACATCATTTTATACATAACAAATCAATATTTGAAAGTTATAACGTGGGTGACTTTGAAAAAGAAGCCATTTCAAAACTTAACGAACTTTATAAAACCAATGATTTTGCAATACTTGTTGGAGGTTCAGGATTGTACGTAGACGCAATTCTAAAAGGTTTTGATGATATTCCCGAAATTGACAAAAGTATTAGAGATGCTGTGATGTCAGAATTTGAAATAAACGGAATTGGATATTTACAAGAATCATTAAAAAAACTAGATCCAAATTATTACTCAGAACTAACTCAGAAAAACCCACAAACACTTTTAAATCCTCAAAGAATGATGCGTTTCGTGGAAGTTTGCATTGGAACTGGAAAAACTTATTCTTCCTTTATTAATCAGAAAAAAAATCAAAGAAGTTTCACTCCTATTCTAATTGGTTTAGAAGCAAAAAGAGAAGTAATTTATGACCGAATAAACCAACGCGTAGACATAATGATGAACGAGGGATTATTGGCGGAAGCCAAAAAAGTGTACCCACAAAAAGAATTAAACGCATTACAAACAGTTGGTTACAAAGAATTATTCAGTTATTTTGATAATGAAATAGCATTAGAATTTGCAATAGAGGAAATAAAAAAAAATACACGTCGATTTGCAAAAAGGCAACTAACATGGTTTAAAAGAAACCCTGAAACAAAATGGTTTGAATACGATGTAAACAAAGGAGAAATCGTAGAATTCATAAATAATAAAATTTAATATGCCGATTTCAAGTCAGTTCACATCCGTTTTAAGCAAAGATTGGGAAATCAATTTTACACAATGCAATCCAAACGGTAATTTAAAATACACCGATTTATGTAATTTAATTCAGCTCACTGCTGCTGCTCATTCGGAGCTAGGTGGAATCAGTTTCTCTGATATGCAGGAATTTAATCAAGCTTGGGTTTTAAGTAGAATGCGTGTTGAAATTACAGAATTACCGAAATGGAAAGACAAAATCACAATTAATACTTGGATCAATAGTCTTGAAAATTCTCGTTCTGTAAGAGCTATTGAGGTTCTTTTAAATGGAAAGAAAATTATAGGATGCGAAACTTTCTGGGTGGTATTTAATACTAAAATTAGAAGGCCTGAAGAATTAAAATTACCTATTTCTCACTTTGAATTGTTTTCAGAAAGAAAAGCTGCAAACATTAGTTTTTCTAAAATAATAGTTGGTGATTCCTTAGAAAAAATCAATGAAAAAGAGGTTGTATTATCCGATTTAGATATTGTAAATCATGTCAATAATGTAAAATATTTAGAATGGTGTTTGGATTATTTAAACACTGAAATAATCTTGAAACAACAAATAGAATCATTTGAAATGAACTTCTTAAAAGAACTTTCTTTGAAAGATAATGTTGAAATCAATAAATGCGAGGATTCTAATAAAATTCAATTTACAATCACAAAAGAAGAGAAAACTTGTTTTGCTTTAGAAATTAATTTAAAATAAAAAACTCCGATTTCTCGGAGTTTTTAAATTTATTTATCTGAAACTTTGTTTTTTATTACCAATCTAAAACCTTCACCATGAATGTTTAAAATTTCAACATTGGCATCCGGTTTTAAGTATTTTCTCAGTTTCGCAATATAAACATCCATACTTCTTGAAGTAAAGTAATTGTCGTCTCTCCAAATTTTCGTTAATGCTAATTCTCTCGGCATTAAGTCGTTTTCATAAAGTACTAATAACTTAAGTAATTCATTTTCCTTCGGCGATAATTTAATCGATTCTTGGTCTTTAAAGGTCAAAAAACGTAATTTAGAATTCAAATGAAATGCACCAACTTGAAATTCAAACTTAGTAGCATCCGTTTTTGTATC
>CANKZE010000050.1 GCA_947488545.1 Bacteroidota bacterium | reverse complement strand
GCGAAAGTGACATTATCACCTGTTTTGCACGTAAATGCTGATGATGCTGAAGCGGTGGTTCACGCCATGTTATTTGCATTGGAATACAGAATGCAATTTGGTAGCGACGTATTTATTGATTTATTAGGATATAGAAAATACGGGCATAATGAAGGTGATGAGCCTAGATTTACACAGCCATTATTGTATAAAACAATAGCAAGTCACAAAAATCCAAGAGACATTTATACTGCAAAATTGATTGAAGATGGCGTTATTGATGCCAATTATATCAAAGGTTTAGAAGCAGCATACAAAGATAAATTAGAAGTAAATTTAGAGAAATCTCGTAAAAAAGATCTTACTATAATTACTCCTTTCATGCAAAACGAATGGTTGGGCTTCGAGCAAGTAACTAACGTTCAAATGCTTGAAAAAGTAGATACTTCTTACCCTAAAAAAGGACTTACCAATGTTGCCAATGCAGTTTGTAATTTGCCTGAAGACAAAAAGTTTATTAGTAAAATTCAAAAATTAATAAACGATAGAAAAACCATGTATTTCGAAACTAATAAGTTGGATTGGGCTATGGCCGAACATTTAGCTTACGGGTCGCTTTTACAAGAAGGGTATGATGTTAGAATTTCTGGACAAGATGTGGAGCGAGGAACTTTCTCTCATCGTCATGCGGTGGTTAAAGTGGAAAACTCTGAGGAAGAAGTAATTTTATTGAATAATATTGAAGGTAAAAAAGGAAAATTCAACGTTTTCAATTCCCTTTTATCAGAATACGGAGTTTTAGGTTTTGATTATGGATATGCATTAGCAAGCCCTAAAACACTAACCATTTGGGAAGCTCAATTTGGAGATTTCAGTAATGGAGCCCAAATTATGTTGGATCAATACATTTCTTGTGGTGAAGATAAATGGAACAATCAAAACGGAATTGTACTATTACTGCCTCACGGATATGAAAATCAAGGAGCAGAACATTCGTCTGCGAGAATGGAGCGTTATTTACAACTTTGTGCTAGAAATAACATGTATGTTGCCGATTGTACAACGCCTGCCAACTTCTATCACTTGTTGAGAAGACAAATGAAAACTACTTTCCGCAAGCCGCTTATTGTATTTTCACCAAAAAGTTTATTGCGTGATCCAAGAGTAGTTTCGCCAATTGAAGATTTCGAAAAAGGATCTTTCCAAGAAACTATCGATGATACTACCGTAAATAAAAAAGACGTTAAAACATTGGTTTTCTGTACCGGAAAATTCTATTACGACATTACTGCTGAGAGAGAAAATAGTGGAAGAAAAGATGTTGCAGTTGTTAGAATCGAGCAATTATTCCCATTTCCAGCGGATCAATTAAAACAAATAATAGCAAATTATCCAAATGCTGACGATTATGTTTGGGCACAAGAAGAACCAAGAAACATGGGAGCTTACAGCTTTATGTTAATGAATTTCGACTTGGTAAAATGGAGATTGGCCTCTTTAAGAGAATATGCCGCTCCAGCATCAGGAAGTTATACCAGAGCAAAACGCCGTCATGCCGATGCAATAAAAATGGTATTCGATAAAGATTTGTTTAGAAAATAATTTGGAGCTATTTCCCGCTTTCGCCTTTATCTCTCCACTTTGTTACGAGGATATCGGCTCAATCGGGGCTAAAAAAGCTTTAGGAACACAATAAAAATAAGTTGTTCACAGAACAATTTAAAATACATAATTCATAATTTAAAATAATATAAGATGATTTTAGAAATGAAAGTTCCCTCACCGGGAGAATCAATTAAAGAAGTTGAAATCGCAACTTGGTTAGTAAAAGACGGCGATTATGTAGAAAAAGACCAAGCTATTGCTGAAGTAGATTCTGACAAAGCGACTCTTGAATTACCAGCTGAGGTAAGTGGAACCATCACTTTAAAAGCAGAAGAAGGCGATACCGTAGCCGTTGGAGCAGTAGTTTGCTTAATTGATACCGAAGGGAAACCATCGGGAGCAGCACCAGCAGCAGAAAGCCCAAAAGTAGTTGAAGCACCAAAACCGGCGGCAGCTGAAGTTAAAGCCGCTCCTGCAGCAGCAACTTATGCGTCTGGAACACCTTCACCAGCAGCTAGAAAAATATTAGACGAAAAAAATATCCAACCTTCAGATATTATTGGAACAGGAAAAGACGGAAGAATCACTAAAGAGGATGCTGTAAATGCCGTTCCTTCAATGGGAACACCAACAGGCGGTTCTAGAGGAGTGGAAAGAACAAAATTATCAATGTTGCGTCGTAAAGTAGCGGAAAGATTAGTAGCTGCGAAAAACGATACTGCTATGTTAACCACTTTCAACGAGGTGAACATGACGCCAATTAACACGTTGCGCAATGAATACAAAGACGCATTCAAAGCAAAACATAATGGAGTTGGTTTAGGATACATGTCCTTTTTTACCAAAGCAGTTACTAGAGCTTTAGCATTATTTCCAGATGTGAATTCCATGATGGACGGAGATTATAAAATAGGATATGATTTTTGTGATATTTCAATTGCCGTTTCTGGACCGAAAGGATTAATGGTTCCTGTAGTTAGAAATGCAGAAAACTTGACTTTCAGAGGAATTGAAGCTGAGATAAAAAGATTAGCAATAAAAGCGCGTGACGGACAAATTACCGTTGACGATATGACGGGAGGAACTTTCACAATTACCAATGGAGGTGTTTTTGGAAGTATGTTGAGTACGCCAATTATCAACCCACCACAATCAGGAATTTTAGGAATGCACAATATTATTGAGCGACCAATTGCTGTAAACGGTAAAGTTGAAATTCACCCAATGATGTATGTTGCGTTATCGTATGACCACAGAATCATCGACGGACGCGAGTCAGTAGGATTCTTAGTTGCCGTTAAAGAAGCATTGGAAAATCCAGTAGAATTGTTATGTGATAACAATCCTAAAAAAGCATTTGAATTGTAATATTTGAATGACAATATATAAAAATCCCGTTTAGTTTCTAAACGGGATTTTATTTGTAAATTGAATTCAAAACCAATCAAAATAGTACCTTTGTTTTTTTGATAAATTAAAATGACAATCACCGATACACATACCCATTTATATTCTGAAGAATTCGACATTGATCGTGACGAAATGATGCTTCGCGCCATAAATAATGGGGTGACTCGTTTTTTTATTCCCGCAATAGATTCGAATTATATCCCAAAAATGTATGCATTAGAATCGGATTATCCCGAGAATGTATTTTTGATGATGGGGTTGCACCCAACGTATGTAAAAGACAATTATTTGGACGAATTGCAAATTGTAGAACAGGAATTGGCAAACAGAAAATTCTATGCAATTGGCGAAATCGGGATTGATTTGTATTGGGAAAAAACCCATTTAAAAGAACAGCAAATTGCCTTCAGAACACAAATCCAATTGGCAAAAAAATATAAATTACCTATTGTAATTCATTGTCGTGAGGCTTTCGATGAGATATTCGAAATATTAGAGGAAGAGAAATCAGAAGATTTATTTGGGATTTTTCATTGTTTTTCAGGAACCTACGAGCAAGCATTACAAGCTATTTCTTATAATATGAAACTCGGAATAGGAGGAGTGGTAACTTTCAAAAATGGCAAAATCGATCAGTTTATTAATCAAATCGACTTGAGTCATATTGTTTTAGAAACAGATTCTCCATATTTAGCTCCAATTCCTTTTCGAGGAAAAAGAAATGAAAGCAGTTATATAGTTAATGTAGTTGATAAATTAGCTTCACTTTATGGATTATCATCAGAACAAATTGCTTTAAAAACTACCGAAAATTCGAAATCTATTTTTGGGATTTAATCACTTTTAAAAGTATAAATTCGATAAAATTTCGTTCATTTGTTAATTAAATAAAAATGTAAATGTCAAAATTTGATTCTATAAGACCCTATTATGACGCCGAAATAAACGGCGCTTTAAAAGAAACAGTGGACCATCCAATGATGAAGGCTTTAATGGAATTTACATTCCCTGGTGTGGATGAAGAAGTTTGGAAAACACAACTTAGAAAGACGTATTCAATTCGAGATTTTCAAAGTAATTTTATTTACCATTCTATACAAAAAGTTATAGAATTGACATCGGAAGGTGTAACGACAACTGGATTTGAGAATTTAGAACAAAATACTTCCTATTTATTTATTTCGAATCACCGAGATATAATTTTAGATACCTCCATTTTAAATGGTTGCTTGTTTGACCATGGATTATTGATGACTGCCTCAGCAATTGGAGATAACTTGGTTAAAAAATCATTCATGAATATCTTAGCGAAAATCAACAGAAACTTCCTTGTTTTAAGAGGATTACCGCCAAGAGAATTATTACAAAGTTCGAAGTTATTGTCGGAATATATTGCTCAATTATTATTGAGAGAAAACCGATCGGTTTGGATTGCACAACGAGAAGGGCGCACCAAAGATGGAAATGACGCGACACATCCAGGAGTATTAAAAATGCTTGCGATGGGTTCTGAAGAGGAAAATATTATTAAATATTTTAAGAAAATTAGAATAGTTCCTATTTCAATTTCCTACGAATACGACCCTACCGACGCCTTAAAAATGCCTCAATTAATTGCAGAAGCAAATAATGAGGTGTATGTAAAAGCGAAAAATGAAGATTTTAATACGCTATTAAGCGGAATCATGGGTCCGAAGAAAAGAATCCATATTAGCGTTGGTAAAATATTAGATACCGAGTTGGATGCTATAGGTTCAGAATTTGAAAATGCCAATAAGCAAATCCAAGCATTGGCTCAAGTTTTAAATGATGTAATTATCAAAAACTATAAATTATGGCCTACTAACTATATTGCTTACGATAAGTTAAACGGGACGACTCAGTTTTCTCATTTGTATACGGCAGATGAAAAAGCACTTTTCGAACGAAGATTAGAAATGAGAATTGATCATTCTGATGAATTTCAATTGCAAAGTTTCCTTGCTATGTATGCTAATCCGGTAGTCAATAAAATGAAATTAGAAGATGCAATCTAAAGCTAAAATATTATTAATTTACACAGGTGGCACTATCGGAATGATGAAAGATTTCGAAACGGGCGCTTTGAAAGCTTTTAATTTCAGTAAGTTAATTTCTAAAATTCCCGAATTAAAACAATTGGATTGCGATATAGAAACGATTTCATTTGAAAAGCCATTGGATTCCTCCAATATGACTTCAATTCATTGGATTTCTATTGCAAATAGTATCAAGAATAATTACGATTCTTTTGATGGATTTGTAGTTTTACATGGATCAGACACGATGTCTTATACGGCTTCAGCGTTAAGTTTTATGCTTGAAAATCTATCAAAACCTGTAATAATAACTGGCTCTCAATTGCCAATTGGAGATATTAGAACGGACGCCAAAGAAAATCTGATTACCGCAATTCAAATCGCTTCTTTGCAAACAAAAAATAAAGCTGTTATTTCAGAAGTAGGCCTTTATTTTGAATACAAGTTATATCGTGGCAATAGAACTACGAAAATCAATGCAGAACACTTCAATGCATTTGCTTCACCAAATTATCCTGAATTGGCTGAATCGGGTGTGCATTTGAAAATAAATACTCCTTTTTTATTACCTAAATCAAGTAAAAAATTTAAGATCAACACCGATTTAGATGATCATGTAGCGGTAATAAAAATGTTTCCTGGAATTAACGAATCGGTATTGTCGGCAATATTAAATATTCCAAACTTAAAAGGAATTGTTTTAGAAACGTATGGATCTGGGAATGCCCCAACAGACGAGTGGTTTATTTCGCTTCTTAAAAAAGCAATTAAAAGCGGCTTACACATTGTTAATGTTACCCAATGTTCAGGCGGAAGTGTAACTATGGGTCATTATGAAACGAGTACTTTTTTGAAAAAAATCGGAGTGATTTCTGGTAAAGACATCACTACTGAAGCTGCCGTTACCAAATTAATGTTCCTATTGGGACAAAAAGTTCCTGCAAAAGATTTCAAAACTATTTTTGAAACTTCCATCCGTGGGGAAATATCATAAATCTCTCTAATTAACTTTTATTAACGACTTTTTTTTTAGTTATTTGCAATCCCAAATAGAGAGGTGGCCGAGTGGCTGAAGGCGCACGCTTGGAAAGCGTGTATATGGCAACATATCGAGGGTTCGAATCCCTTCCTCTCTGCATCAAAAAAACCTAATCGCTTATAAAATAAGTAGTTAGGTTTTTGTTTTTTATCAATAAAAAGAAATAAAAGTAATTCTATTACTTTTTCGTATCTTTAAACCACAAAAATAAGAGATATGCGTATTCTGATAAATTTTTTTATTTTCCTATCTTTTTTCTCCGTTTTTTCTCAATCGGTTCCCGATTTTGAAGCGGTAGATTCTTTGTATCGTGAAGATCAATTTTATATTGGTGTCACCTATAACACCCTCCAAAACAGACCAATCGGAGTAACACAAAATAATTTTACGCCCAGTTTTTCAATTGGAATTTTGAGAGACATGCCAATTAATAAAGCAAGAAACAAAGCCATTGCCGCAGGTTTAGGGTACTCATTGAATAGTTACAATCAAAATTTATTGATTTCTGAAAACAATGGAAATCGACAATACAGCGTTATTCAAGACGGAACGCTATTCGATAAAAACAAATTGACCCTACATTCTATAGATATTCCAATCGAGTACCGTTGGCGAACTTCTGTTCCTGAAACTCACAAATTTTGGAGAATTTATACCGGATTAAAATTGAGTTATTTGTTTAATACGCAATCAAGTTATGAAGACAGCCAAACTTCCTATACAGTCACTGGAAACCCCGACATCAACAAATTCCAATACGGAACCTATCTGAGCGTTGGTTATAACACCGTAAATTTTAATATTTATTATGGATTAAATCCAATATTTCAATCGGCGGAATTGAACGGAAGAGCGATTGAAATGAATACTTTGAATTTCGGATTCATGTTTTACATTCTATAGCCAGAAGTAAGTTAGAACCAGTTGAGGTATAAATCCTATAAAAAATCCAAATAGAATTTCTTTGTAAGTGTGTGCTTTTAACTCCAATCTTGAAGTGGCGACTAATCCATTTAACCCTACTAAAACGGCAATGCTATAAATAACATTTACCTCAAAATGCAAACTTAACGCACTAACAAAAACAGTTAATGTGCTAATTCCAACCATATGAATACTTGCTTTTATTTTTAAGAATACCAATACAAATAAGATAAAAGTACTGATAAATCCTCCCAATAAAAAGTAATATAATTCAGGTAAAATATTTTCTTTGATGGTATTCGAAAGTAATAAATAGATAATCATTCCATGAAAAATCAAAGGAATTTTACGTTGGGTTAAATCAGGAACCATTACGTTATCAGCCTTATCGTAGGAACGTAAAAAATAGAAAAACGCAATCGGAATTACTATTGTTACTACTCCTATTTGCAATAAAACGAGGTATTTCTGTTGATTGGTATAATAAAAAGTGCTAATAAAAAAATAGAATAACGTTCCAAACATCGGGATGAATATCGGATGGAAAATATAGGAAAAAAGAGCAATGATTTTTTTCAAAATTATAAATAGATTACATTTTTTTTCTCATTCTAGCCACAGGAATATCTAGCAATTCTCTGTATTTTGCAATTGTTCTTCTCGCAATTGGGTAACCTCTTTCTTTTAATATTTCTGCTAATTGGTCGTCTGGCAAAGGCTTGTGTTTGTCTTCTTCAGCGATTACATTTTGTAGAATTTTCTTTATTTCTAATGTAGAAACATCTTCTCCTTGATCGTTTTTCATAGCCTCAGAAAAGAACTCTTTGATCAATTTTGTACCGTATGGAGTTTCTACATATTTGCTATTAGCAACACGAGAAATCGTTGAAATATCAAGACCTACCATATCGGCAATATCCTTCAAAATCATCGGTTTCATCTTTGTTTCTTCACCATCAAGGAAAAATTCTTCTTGAAAATGCATGATTGCATTCATCGTAACATACAATGTTTCTTGGCGTTGCTTGATGGCATCAATAAACCATTTTGCAGAATCCAATTTTTGCTTAATAAACTGAACGGCTTCTTTTTGAGAATTCGATTTGTCTTTGGAAACTTTATAGGTTTGCATCATTTCCTGATAATCTTTGGAAACATGAAGCGAAGGAGCATTTCTACCATTTAACGTAAGTTCTAACTCGCCGTCTACAATTCTAATGGCAAAATCAGGAACAATATTCTCAGTTACTTTATTATTTCCCGTGAACGATCCGCCTGGTTTTGGGTTTAATTTTTCTATTTCATGAATGGCTTTTTTCAATTGGTCATTCGAAACATTGAACTTATGAATTAACTTATCGTAGTGTTTTTTTGTAAAAGCATCAAACTGTTCCAACAAAATTGAAGTCGCCAATGCCACTGATTCTGTTGGTGTTTTGTGCTTTAATTGTAGTAACAAACATTCTTGCAAATCGCGAGCTCCAACACCTGAAGGCTCCAATTCATGGATAACGTGCAATAAATTTTCAACCGTTTTTTCATCGGTATAAATCCCTTGAGTAAACGCTAAATCATCAACAATGTCTTGAATACTTCTTCGAATATAACCCATATCATCAATGCTGCCCACCAAAAATTCTGCGATTTCACGCTCGCTATCATTCAAAATAAAAGTATTCAGCTGATTGATTAAATCTTGGTGAAAACTAACAGGCGATGCCAATGGCGATTCTAAATTGGAATCTTCATCACCATAATTGTTAGATTGGGTTTTATAATCGGGAATTTCGTCGTTGCTTAGGTAATCGTCTATATTGATATCATCGGCTTCAATTCTATCATTTTCGGCATCATCATAATCGTCATAGTCATTATTTTCAAACTCATCCGCTTCATAATTGTCTTCCGTTCCCGTTTCTAAGGCAGGATTTTCATTCATTTCCTCCAATAAACGTTGCTCAAAAGCTTGCGTAGGCAATTGAATTAACTTCATCAACTGAATTTGTTGTGGAGATAATTTTTGAGATAACTTTAAACTTAGAAATTGCTTTTGCATTTTATTGTTTAACCGTTTATTTGTTTAATCGGTAAATCGTTAATTCGTTTAGTCTGTAAATGGATAATTTGTTTAATCGTACATTCAGTTTAATAATTAAAAGGTTCAACATTTTACGGTTAACCGATTAAACCTTTCCACGATTAACCGATTAAACAGTTAAATTTATAACCAAATCGACAAATTAACTTTTTAGAATTCCGCACTTCCAGGAGTTCTTGGGAAAGGAATTACATCGCGAATATTAGTCATACCCGTTACAAACAGCACCAATCTTTCAAAACCAAGTCCAAATCCAGAGTGTACCGCGCTTCCAAATCTGCGGGTATCCAAGTACCACCATAATTCTTCTTCGTCTATTCCTAGCACTTTCATTTTTTCGATTAATACATCGTAGCGCTCTTCCCTTTGCGATCCACCAACGATTTCACCAATTCCTGGGAATAGAATATCCATGGCGCGAACGGTTTTCCCATCTTCATTCAATCGCATGTAGAATGCCTTAATATTGGCTGGGTAATCGTAAAGAATTACAGGGCATTTAAAGTGTTTTTCAACTAAATAACGCTCGTGCTCCGATTGTAAATCAGCGCCCCATTCTTCTATAATATAATTGAATTTCTTATTTTTATTGGGCTTGCTATTTCTTAAAATATCAATCGCTTCAGTGTATGAAACTCGCTTGAAATTGTTTTCTAAAACAAAATTCAATTTCTCTAATAACGTCATTTCACTGCGTTCCGCTTGCGGTTTTACCTTTTCTTCATCGATTAAACGGCCTTCAAGAAATTTCAAATCGTCTTGGCATTTATCCATCGTGTATTTAATCACATACTGGATAAAATCTTCCGCTAAGTCCATGTTGTCACTCAAATCATTGAATGCAACTTCTGGCTCAATCATCCAAAATTCGGCCAAGTGACGCGAAGTATTCGAGTTTTCAGCACGAAATGTAGGACCAAAAGTATAAACCTGACCCAAAGCCATCGCGTAAGTTTCTGCTTCCAATTGGCCCGAAACCGTTAAGTTGGTTTCTTTACCAAAAAAGTCTTCTTTATAATTTACTTTTCCGTCTTCTGTTTTTGGCGTATTTTCAAATGGTAAAGCCGTAACTTTAAACATTTCTCCCGCACCTTCAGCATCCGATCCAGTAATAATTGGAGTATTTACATAAACAAAACCGTTGTTTTGAAAATAATTATGAACCGCAAACGACAATACCGAACGCACTCTCATAATCGCTCCAAAAGCATTGGTACGAACTCTTAAATGGGCATTTTCACGCAAAAATTCAAGAGAATGTTTTTTAGGTTGCATTGGGAATTTCTCCGCATCCGAGTCGCCTAAGATTTCAAGTTTTGTAACTTGAATTTCAAATTTTTGTCCCGCACCTTGGCTTTCTACTAAAGTTCCCGTAACTGAAACCGCCGCTCCAGTCGTAATGCGCTTCAAGGTTTCCTCTGGGGTATTTTCAAAATCAACTACACACTGAATATTATTTATAGTCGATCCGTCATTTAATGCAATAAACTGATTGTTTCTAAACGTGCGCACCCATCCTTTGGCATTCACTTCATGCAACGTTTTGGTACTATTCAATAAATCTTTAACCTTGGTATGTTTCATCTTGAAAATCTAATAATATTAAAATAACCATCATAATTAGATGCAAATATAATGGATTTCGACCAATTTTCCTCGTCTAGAATAAACGATTTATCCGATATTTTATTTTGTGAGTTGGCTTTTTTTGGGCGTGCCCCTTCGTAAAAACTTCGGGTCGGGCTTTCCGCTACAAGTCCTCGCAAAGTTCCACTTTGCTGCGGGCTTTTCGCTTTAGTCCCTCACGCGAGCGCAGATTTATGATTTATGATTTGAGACTTTAGATTTAAGATTTTAAAATAACCTATAAAAAAATATTGATTTAAAATTATAATATAAATAGTATATTTGAAAGAAATAGTAAGTTATATGTGGCGCTTATTTATAAATTATTCGTAATTAAAAGTAAACAATATGGAATTACCTAAATATCATGAAACTTTCATACCAGTATTAGAAATTCTAAATACAATTGAATCTATTAAAAGTAGAGAATTGGCAACTAAAGTTCGTGACACATATTATTCGGACCTTCCACAAGAACTAATTAACCAAAAGACTAGTTCTGGCGCTAACGTTTTACTTGACAGAATACTTTGGGGAAAATCATATCTAAAAATGGGTAAATTTGTTTCATACCCTAAAAGAGGTTTTGTTCAAATAACTGAAAAAGGGAAAAGAATACTATCAGTTGGTGTTTTACCTTTGTATGAACTTCAAAAAGACTCAGATTTTAAAGGTCACCGTGAATCTGTTAAAAGTGAAAAAGAAAACGAATTAGGACTTGATATAGTTAGCGTCGAAAATGAATCACCACAAGATTTAATTGATATTGGTTTTTCAACAATTGAAACAGAGGTAAAAACAGAACTTTTAGAAAAACTTAGAGAAATAGACCCATACTATTTTGAAAAGGTAATTTTAATTCTACTTAAAAAAATGGGATATGGAGATTTTATCCAAACATCAAAATCAGGTGACGGAGGAATTGATGGAATCATCAATGAAGATAAATTAGGTCTAGAAAAAATTTATACTCAGGCTAAAAGATACAATGAAAATAAGGTCCGCGAAAAAGACATTAGGAATTTCATTGGAGCAATGAGCGGAGATACTAGTAAGGGTGTTTTTATAACAACATCAACTTTTGATAATTTAGCTATTAAAAAAGCAAAAGAAGCACATCATAGAATAATATTAATTGACGGATTAAAATTGGTCGAATTAATGCATCAATATAACGTAGGTGTTCAAGTAAAAACTATTTATGAAGTTAAAGAACTTGACAATGATTTTTTTGAAGAAGATTAACTATGCCCCGCTAGCGCGAGCGTCTCGCTCGTGAACATGAAACATCAAACCCGTTTTCAAAACGGGTCAGGTGTAAACTATTCAATAACCATTTCGGGAATTTCTCCTTCTATAATTAATTCGGCTTCGGTGGCAGCAATAATATGTTCTACAGAAACGCCAGGCGCTCTTTCCAAAAGTTTAAATCCTTTTGGGGTAATTTCTAAAACCGCCAATTCAGTTACTACTTTTTTAACGCATCCAACTCCTGTTAATGGCAACGTACATTTTTTAAGGATTTTACTTTCACCGGCTTTGTTAACATGCATCATCGCCACAATAATATTATCGGCAGAAGCCACTAAATCCATTGCGCCGCCCATTCCTTTAACCATTTTACCAGGAATTTTCCAATTGGCAATATCACCATTTTCTGAAACTTCCATCGCACCCAAAATCGTTAAATCGACATGTTGCCCACGAATCATTCCAAAACTCATTCCAGAGTCAAAAAAACTCGCTCCAGCTAATGTGGTAATCGTTTGCTTTCCAGCGTTAATTACATCGGCATCTTCTTCGCCTTCAAATGGAAATGGGCCCATTCCTAAAACGCCATTCTCACTTTGAAATTCCACCGAAATGTCTTTTCTAACGTAGTTGGCCACAAGGGTTGGAATTCCAATTCCGAGGTTCACGAAATAGTTGTTTTTTACTTCTTTTGCAATTCGTTTTGCGATATCATTTTTATCTAAAGCCATAGTTTTAATTTTTGAATCCTAATTTCACAATTAGATTGTCCTTATCGTTTCTCATCTTCAAATTTTCAAATTAGATAATTTTCAAATTACTTTTGTCTCACGGTGCGTTGTTCAATTCTCTTTTCATATTTTTCTCCTTGGAAAATGCGTTGAACGAATATCCCGGGAATATGAATTTGGTTGGGATCTAGCGATCCAGCTTCTACCAATTCTTCTACTTCAGCCACCGTAATTTTTGCTGCTCCCGCCATACAAGGATTGAAATTTCTTGCGGTTCCTTTAAAAATTAAGTTTCCTGCGGTGTCGCCTTTCCACGCTTTTACAATTGCAAAATCGGCTTTGAAGGCATGTTCCATTACGTGCATTTTGCCATTGAATTCTCGTGTTTCTTTTCCAACAGCGACTTCAGTTCCAAAACCAGCTGGTGTAAAAAACGCTGGAATTCCCGCTTGAGCAGCGCGACATCTTTCGGCAAGTGTTCCTTGTGGAATTAATTCTACTTCCAATTCGCCAGACAACATTTGGCGTTCAAATTCAGCGTTTTCACCAACATAAGAAGAGATCATTTTTTTGATTTGCTTTTTCTGTAATAGTAAACCGAGTCCAAAATCATCAACACCGGCATTGTTTGAAATACAGGTTAGGTTGTGATTCCCTTTTTTTACTAATTCGGCAATGGAATTTTCGGGAATTCCACACAATCCGAAACCACCTAGCATTATAGTCATTCCGTTTTCAACACCATTTAGGGCTTCTTGAACGGTTGGTACTTTTTTATTAATCATTGTTCGTTTATTCTTAGTTTTTCTTACTTCAAAAATAACGAATTATTAATCAATTTTTCCTAATTTTCTATAAAATAAGTAGCCTCAAAATCACAAATTCTGATTTTGAGGCTACTTATTCATTTATACTATAATTTCCAAGTCAACTGAATTCCCTAGCCCGGATGGCAGTGAAAATCCCACGTGATTGCGAGGCACGAAGCAATCTCGTGGATTGCAACGTACAGCCGGAAATAGCTCCAAAAAATTATAGACTAAATTCGTCTGTATTTTGTTCGGTTTCGGTAGAATCTTTCTTGACTGGTGGCGACCAACAATCGACTTTTATGTTTAGATTATCCGGTCTTTCGAAGTCTTCTTTTGAAAGTGTTAGAGTTTCGTCGGCGTAACATTTTTTCATCATTAAGCCCCAAATTGGTAATGCTGCCACGGCGCCTTGTCCGTAAGTTATGCTTTTAAAACGGGCAGAACGGTCTTCACAACCTACCCAAACACCGGTTACTAAATTGGGCACCATTCCCATAAACCAACCGTCGGATTGATTTTGTGTGGTTCCTGTTTTCCCAGCAATTGGGTTCGTAAATACATACGGATAACCGGTAACTCTGTTGTAGCCGTTTCCTCCGCCTTGGGTTCTCAATCGAGATCCAGAGCCTTCTTCAGTTACTCCTTCCAACAATTTTATTACTGCAAAAGCCACATCTTTATTCAAAACATCGTGCGATTCAGGAATTGGTTCGTAAAGTACTACTCCGTTTTTATCCTCAATTCTTGTGATGAACTGCGGTTTGATGTAAACCCCTTGATTGGCAAAAGTGCTGTAGGCGGCAACCATGTCT
>CANKZE010000049.1 GCA_947488545.1 Bacteroidota bacterium | reverse complement strand
ATGGTAGAGAATCAGAATCAAAACGTTTAGGCGTGAAGATTTTTGGTGGACAAGCTGCTATTGCTGGTAACATCATCGTAAGACAAAGAGGTTCTAAACACAATCCAGGTGAAAATGTTTACATGGGTAAAGATCACACGCTACATGCAAAAGTGGATGGTCTTGTTAAGTTCCAGAAAAAAGGTGAAAATAAATCATACGTTTCTATTCTTCCATTCGAAGCATAATAAACTAGATTTTCCCAAAATAATAAAAACCCATTTCGAAAGAAATGGGTTTTTATATTAAAAAAATCCGCATTTAGCGGATTTAAATTTTTATTGAAATTAGACTTTCATAATTTCAGCTTCTTTCTCAGCTAAAAGTTCGTCTATTTTTTTAATGAAACTGTTCGTTAAATTTTGAACTTCGTCCTCAGCACTTTTGCAAACGTCTTCTGAAGTCCCTTCTTTTTCTAATTTTTTAATTTCATTATTTGAATCTTTACGAACATTTCGAACTCCAATTTTAGCATCTTCCGCTTCCGCTTTTGCCTGTTTTGCTAATTCTCGTCTTCGTTCTTCGGTTAATGGAGGAACGCTAATGATAATTACATCTCCATTATTCATTGGATTAAATCCAATATTTGCTATCATAATTGCTTTTTCAATTGCTTGCAACATATTTTTTTCAAAAGGTTGAAGCGTAATCGTTCTCGCATCGGGAACACTAATTTTTGAAACTTGTGAAAGTGGAGTCGCTGCTCCATAGTAATCCACAAAAACACTTCCCAACATAGCTGGAGAAGCTTTTCCAGCACGAATATTTAGAAATTCTTTTTCTAAATGCGCAATAGAACCTTGCATAGATTCTTCAGTACTTTCTAAAATAAATTCAATTTCTTCGGTCATTTTTATCTAACTTATTATTGCTTTTCAGCAATATACTTATACGTTTACTATTGTTCCAATGTTTTTGCCTTCGCAAATTTTTAGTAAATTACCTTCCTTGTTCATATCAAAAACTACAATTGGTAATTTGTTTTCTTGACTTAATGTAAATGCCGTTGAGTCCATTACATTCAGCCCTTTTTTGATTACATCGTCAAATGAAATAGAATCAAATTTGGTTGCATTTTTATCTTTTTCAGGATCTGCAGTGTAAATTCCATCTACACGAGTCCCTTTCAAAATCACATCAGCATGAATTTCAACACCTCTCAAAACTGCTGCAGTATCGGTTGTAAAATAGGGATTTCCAGTTCCAGCACCAAAAATTACAATTCTTCCTTTTTCAAGATGACGAACAGCTCTTCTTTTAATATAAGGTTCTGCAATCGCTTCAATCTTTAAAGCAGTTTGCAATCTGGTTAACATTCCTTTTTCCTCTAAAGCTCCTTGCAAAGCCATTCCATTTATAACAGTAGCAAGCATTCCCATATAATCGCCTTGAACACGATCCATTCCATTACTTGCACCAGCAACTCCCCTAAATATGTTTCCACCACCAATTACAATAGCAATTTGCACTCCTTGATCGTGAATTTTTTTGATTTCTTCGGCATATTCTGCCAATCTTGACGGATCAATTCCATATTGTCGGTCACCCATTAGCGCTTCACCACTTAGTTTCAGAAGAATTCTTTTGTATTTCATAATATATTGAGTTGTATGATGCAAATATAGACATATTCTTTTTTTATTAAATAGTGTTCTTCTTTTTTTTGAAATTTCTATTGTATCAATAGTTGCATTTTTACTAAATGTGATATTTATCATAAATAAAATTCTGGTAATTTGTAATTTTGTAAAAACAATTCCATGAAAGAGATATTTAAAAACGCATTAAAAAGTAGTTATTCTTACCAAGATTATAGAAAAATAATTGCTGATTTATTAAAAGAAGGAAAAACTTCAGGCGCTACACAAACGGAAGCATTAGTTAATTACAGTCGGTTAAACGAAACCAGAATGGATCGTTTAGACAAAACTATGGCTGTTGATGAAGCGATAATTTCTAAATTAAAGTCAATTCAATCTCAACATATTTGGTTAGTTATTGCTGAAGGTTGGTGCGGAGATGCCGCTCAATTACTTCCAATATTTAATAAAATGAGTGAGGTTTCTGATCACATTGATTTAAAAATTGTCTTTCGGGATGAAAATGACGAACTGATGAATTTATTTCTTACCAATGGAAATAAGGCGATTCCAAAATTGATAATTTTAGATAAAAATTCTTTAGAAGTTATTGCAGATTGGGGGCCTAGACCAAAAGGCGCAGTTGAATTAATTCAAAATTATAAAGAGAAATTTGGAGTTATTGACGATACTATAAAAGCAGAATTGCAAATGTGGTATTTACACGACAAAGGACTTTCAACACAGAAGGAAATTATAGAATTAATATTCTCATAAACTAGCTTCAAATTCAATAACATCTACTGCATTTTCAATAGAATAATCACCAATTTTTGTTCTTCTTAATGCGGTTAAGTGAGCGCCTGAATTTAGTGCTTTGCCAAAATCGAATGCAAGCGAACGGATGTAGGTTCCTTTACTGCAAACTACTCTAAAATCTATTTCTGGTAAGGCGATTCTTGTAATTTCAAATTCGTGAATTGTAGTTTTTCGGAATTCAATTTCAACAACTTCACCAGCTCTAGCGTGTTCATAAAGTCGAACGCCATCTTTTTTTATAGCGGAATAAATAGGTGGTTTTTGATTTATTTCTCCTAAAAATTGTTTTACAGTTTCATGAATTAATTCGTTATCAATATGAGAAATCGAAAAAGTTTCGTCAATTTCTGTTTCTAAATCGTACGATGGAGTAGTAGCGCCAATGAAGAATGTACCTGTATATTCTTTACCTTGTCCCTGTAATTCGGAAATTTTTTTGGTGAATTTGCCTGTGCAAATAAGTAAAAGTCCCGATGCCAATGGATCTAACGTTCCTGCATGACCTATTTTAAATTTTTTTGGAAGACCAACTTTATTAATTAAGGCATATTTAATCTTGTTGACCGCTTGAAATGAAGTCCAATTCAATGGCTTGTCAATTAATAAAACCTGTCCGTTTAGGAAATCTTCAACTGTAGTCAAATTGTTATTATTTGAAGTAAGAAAAATAAATTACAAGAAAAACACCCATAATTATTCGGTAATAACCCCAAGGTTTGAAGCCATACTTTTTAATGATTCCAATGAAGAACTTAATAGCTAAAACTGCAACTATAAAAGCGATTACATTTCCAATCAAAAACAATTTAATATTGTCTTTCGACTGCAAAAGCAATTCATAACCTTTCAAATTGGTAGTTTCATAGGTTTTCAAAAACACGGAATATAGCGTCACTGCCATCATTGTAGGAACTGCTAAAAAGAAAGAAAATTCTGCTGCTGCTTGTCGAGTTAATCCTTGTTGCATTCCTCCAATTATGGAAGCTGCCGACCGACTTGTCCCCGGCATCATTGCCAAACATTGCCAAAAACCAATGGCCACGGCTTTTTTTATGGTAATGTCTTCTTCAACAGCAACGGTTGGATTTTGGAATCGGCTGTCAATGAACAATAAAACAATTCCGCCTAAAATCAATACAATTGCAATCGGAATTGGATCTCCCAAAACGGCTTATATTTTATCATCCAATACCTTTACTAAAACCAAAGCTGGAATTACGGCAATAGCCAATTTGATATAAAAATTGAATTTTGAGAAGTCAAAAAACTTTTTCCAATATAAAAACACGACCGCCAAAATAGCACCAAACTGAATAGAAACTTGAAATAATTTTACGAAATCATCATTTTGAATTCCAAAATAGGAACTTGCAAAAATCATATGACCAGTAGAAGATATGGGCAGATATTCTGTAACGCCTTCAATAATAGCAAGAATAAATGCTTGAAAAGTAGTCATTTATTATTTCTTTGGATTTTTGAAAATAGAGAAAATGGTAATTCCAAAACCGATTAAAACCACGGTTGGCGCCAAGCGAATTCTTCGGAAGCTAAATACGGCTTCGTTGAAAACTTTAGGATCATCACTTCCTCCTCCCGACATCAAAATAAATCCTAATGCGATTACTCCAATTCCGATTAAAAGGATTTTGTAATTTATATTTTCAAATAGAAATTCTGGTTTTTGATCGTTGTGTTTCATATGTTTTTTGATTTACAATGTTGAATGTTTTATTTCGATTAAACAAATAACCAAATCAACGATTAACCATTAATATAAGTCGTCTGTTCTTAAATTTAAAAAACGTTGAGTGGCAAAATAAGTACTAACCCAAGTGATAATTACTCCAACTGCTACAACTCCTAAAAGGACTAATGTTATAAGGAATTTTTCATCTAATATTCCCAAATTCGGATAACTAGAATCTAAATACAATAGAGTTATAATTAAAGAAATTACTGCTAATGCAGAACCAATTAATCCTAATTTTATACTTTTCCAAATGAATGGTTTTCTTATAAATGACTTTGTAGCTCCCACCATTTGCATGGTTTTAATAATAAAACGATTCGAATGAATTGACAATCTCATCGAGCTATTTATTAATAATACGGCAACTAATGTTAGAAATCCGCTTATTATTAAAATCCACATACTCACTTTTTTAATATTGTCGTTTACTAAATTCACTAATTGTTTGTCATAAACAATATCAGAAATCATTGGATTTTCACGAAGTTTACTTTCGATTTTTCGAATATTATTGGAATCAATATAATCGGCTTTCAAGTGAATGTCGAAGGAATTTTGTAATGGGTTTGCTCCTAAAAACGTCATGAAATCTTCGCCAATTATTTCGGTGTGCACTTTTGCTGCGTCTTCTTTAGATACAAAAACGCTAGTTTTTACATATTTCGCCGTTTTTAATTCAGCAGCGAAATTTTTTAAAATGGTATCGTGAGCTTCTTCTTTAAAGAAAACAGTCATTGCTATTTGCTCCTTAAAATCATCTGATAATTTCTTGGAATTCAGAACAAATAACCCTAAAATACCAACTAAAAACAATACTAAAAATACACTCAGTACTACTGAAAAATAGGAAGAAATTAACCTGCGTTTTTGAAACTTATCGTACGAAGAACTCATATATCATAAAATTAAAGTGTAAAAATAACAAAGAATTTCTTTAAATAAACTTAATAACGACCAAAGTTTCAATTTTCGTACAATAAATGTAAATTTGCAATCAGATTCACATTTGCAAAAGCAAAATAGCATAAATAAAAAGAACTTAAATTTGATGAAATACAATCCGAACGAAGTAGAATCCAAGTGGCAAAAATATTGGTCTGAAAACCAAACATTTGCTGCTAAAAAAAATTCTGACAAACCAAAATATTACGTTTTGGACATGTTTCCATATCCTTCAGGCGCTGGATTGCACGTGGGACACCCTCTAGGATATATCGCTTCGGATATTTATGCACGCTTTAAACGTCACAAAGGATTCAATGTTTTGCATCCACAAGGATACGACAGCTTTGGTTTGCCAGCTGAGCAATATGCTATTCAAACCGGGCAGCACCCTGACAAAACAACGAAAGAAAACATTTCAAGATACCGCGAACAATTAGACAAAATCGGATTTTCATTTGATTGGTCAAGAGAAGTTCGAACTTCAAATGCCGATTATTACAAACATACGCAGTGGATTTTCATCCAATTATTCAATTCTTGGTACAATAATAATTCGGATAAAGCAGAAGATATTTCCACCCTAATTTCAATTTTTGAAAATGAAGGAAATGCTCCCGAGACTTCGGGAGTAAATGCAGTTTGCGATGATGAAATTCAGGAATTTACTGCTGCAGATTGGAAATCTTTTTCTGATGAGCAACAACAAAAAATCCTTTTAAAATACCGATTAACGTATTTGGCAGAAACCGAAGTTAACTGGTGCCCAGGATTAGGAACCGTTTTGGCCAACGACGAAATTGTGAATGGTGTTTCTGAACGTGGTGGTTTTCCTGTTATTAGAAAAAAAATGACCCAATGGAGCATGCGAATTTCTGCTTATGCTGAACGATTGTTGCAAGGGTTGAACGATATCGATTGGAGCGAAAGCATCAAGGAAAGTCAGAGAAACTGGATTGGAAAATCGGTGGGAGCGATGGTTTCTTTTAATGTAATGCCAACAACCAACAACCAACAACCAACAACCATTTCTGTATTTACTACAAGACCCGATACCATTTTCGGAGTTACTTTTATGACCTTGGCCCCAGAGCACGAATTGGTTTCCAAAATAACAACTCCAGAGCAAAAGAAGGCAGTTGAGGCCTATATTGAAAAAACTGCAAAGCGATCGGAACGCGAGAGAATGGCAGATGTGAAAACCATTTCGGGAGTTTTTACTGGTGCTTATGCCGAACATCCTTTTTCGAAAGAACCAATTCCCGTTTGGATTGGCGATTATGTTCTTGCTGGATATGGAACGGGAGCTGTAATGGCGGTTCCTTGTGGGGATGAAAGAGATTATGCTTTTGCCAATTTCTTTAAAGACAATCCCGACACTTCGGGAGGAATGCCAGCAATCAAGAATATTTTTGACAATGTTGATATTTCAAAAGAAGCATACGGATCTAAAGACAATGTGGTTATTGCCAATTCAGATTTCCTAAATGGGATGAATTATAAGCAAGCGACTAAGAAAGTCATTGAAGAATTAGAAAAAATAAACCAAGGAAAAGGCAAAATCAATTACCGCTTGCGTGATGCTGTTTTTTCTCGTCAGCGCTATTGGGGCGAGCCTTTCCCAGTGTATTATGTAAATGGCTTACCGCAAATGATTGACTTCAAGCACTTGCCAATTGCTTTACCAGAAGTCGAAAAATATTTACCAACCGAAGACGGACAACCACCTCTAGGGAATGCTCCAGTTTGGGCTTGGGATACCATAAATAATAAAGTAGTTGACACAAAATCAATTGACAATAAAACGATTTTTCCACTTGAATTGAATACGATGCCAGGATGGGCGGGAAGTTCGTGGTATTGGATGCGCTATATGGATGCAAACAATAATGACGAATTTGCAAGTAAATCGGCATTGGATTATTGGCAAAATGTAGATTTATACATTGGCGGAAGCGAACATGCAACTGGCCATTTATTGTATTCTCGTTTTTGGAATAAATTTCTAAATGACAAAGGTTTTGCACCAACCGAAGAGCCGTTCAAAAAACTGATCAATCAAGGGATGATTTTGGGAATGAGCGCTTTTGTTTATAGAGAGGAAGGCGCCAATACGTTTTATACAAAAAGCAAAATTGCGGGCTTAAATACTCAAGCGCTTCACGTAGATGTTTCATTAGTAAACACCTCTGATGAATTAGATATTGAGGCATTCAAAAACTCAAGAGAGGAATACAAAGACGCAGTTTTCATTACTGAAGAAAACGGCAAATACATTGTTGGTCGCGAAGTTGAAAAAATGTCAAAATCGAAATACAACGTAGTTACTCCAGATAATATTTGTGCTGAATATGGCGCAGATACTTTGCGTTTATACGAAATGTTTTTAGGACCTTTGGAACAAGCAAAACCTTGGAATACTGCCGGGATTTCGGGAGTTTTTGGCTTCTTGAAAAAGCTTTGGCGTCTTTATAATGATGATAATAATGGCTGGGTTGTAACCAATAACGAGCCTTCGAAAGACAGTTTGAAAAGTTTGCACAAAACCATCAAAAAAGTAAATGAAGACATTGAGAACTTCTCTTTCAATACGTCGGTTTCTCAGTTTATGATTTGTGTAAACGAATTGACTGCTCAAAATTGTCATGAACGCGCCATTTTAGAACCATTGGCAGTATTGATTTCACCTTATGCGCCTCACATCGCAGAAGAATTATGGGCTCAATTAAAAGATTTAAAAATTGAAGAATTAAAAGATTTTAAAGGTATTTCACAGGAGCCTTTTCCTGTGGTAAACGAGAAATATTTGGTAGAAAGTAGCAAGGAATATCCAGTTTCTTTCAATGGAAAAATGCGTTTTACCATTGAATTGTCTTTGGATTTATCAGTGGATGAAATTCAGGAAATCATTATGAAAGATGAGCGCACCATCAAACAATTAGAAGGAAGAACGCCTAACAAAGTAATTATTGTTCCTGGCAAGGTAATTAACTTAGTGGGATAGTGACAAAATTGCATCCAAAAAATTTGGTTTGTAATTTGCTGTAGATTTTGTAACTTTATATTTTTAAAATAAAATAGTATGTCTTTATTATTAGTTGGTTTAATTATGTTGTTCAGTTGGTTAGTAAGTAATCAATTGAAAAATAAGTTTGAAAAATATTCAAAATTAGAGTTGAATAACGGAATGTCGGGTGCTGAAATCGCTGAGAAAATGCTCGCCGATCACGGAATTACAGATGTTACAGTAATCTCTACTCCTGGACGTTTAACGGATCACTACAATCCAGCGGATAAAACTGTGAATTTAAGTGAGGCGGTTTACAATCAAAGGAATGCTGCGGCTGCTGCTGTTGCTGCTCACGAATGTGGTCACGCAGTGCAACACGCTACGGCTTACAGTTGGTTAGAGTTTCGTTCTCAATTAGTTCCTGTAGTAAACATTGCTTCAAATTATGTTCAGTGGATATTAATTGGTGGAATTTTCATGATGAAAACATTCCCTAGTTTATTATTAATTGGGATTGTACTTTTTGCTGCAACCACATTGTTTTCAATTATTACTTTACCAGTTGAATACGATGCGAGTAACAGAGCTTTGGCTTGGCTGGAAAACAAAAACATGTTGACTAGCGAAGAACAAGCTGGCGCAAAAGACGCTTTAAAATGGGCTGCAAGAACGTATGTAGTTGCTGCAATTGGCTCTATCGCAACATTATTGTACTATATCATGATTTACATGAACAGACGATAATTAGCTTATAAATAATTTAAATGGGGAACAGATTTATTTCTGTTCCCCATTTTTTTAATTTTTTTTTATCCGATTCAACTTCCCTTTTATAACCGATTCAACGATTAACCGAATCAACGAATAACCAAATCAACTTTCCCTTTTATAACCGAATCAACGAATAACCGCATCAACTTCCCCTTTTATAACCGATTCAACGAATAACCAAATCAACTTCTTTATAATTGTATTTGTCGTTCAATTTGCTGGTCCAAAGAAATGAAGGTTTCTGTTCTTGAAACTCCTTCTATAGTTTGGATTTTAGTGTTTAATAGACTCATTAAATGTTCGTTATCACGACAAATAATTTTGATTAAAATTGACCAATTTCCGGTGGTATAATGACATTCTAAAACTTCCGGAATTTTTCTAAGTTCTTTTACGGCTTCTAAATTTCGAGCGGCTTTATCGAGGTAAACTCCTACAAATGCCATGGTACTGTAGCCCAAAACTTTGTTGTTGACTGTAAATTTTGATCCTGAAATTACTCCCGATTGTTCTAATTTACGCAACCTTTGGTGGATTGCCGCGCCAGAAATTCCGATTCTATTGGCAATTTGAAGGATTGGTTTGCGGGCATCTTCCATTAAATCTCTAAGGATTTCTTTGTCGATTCCGTCTATTTCTACTGTTTGTGAATTGAGTTTCATAACTTTTTTATTTTAACCAAAATGTTGTATTTGGTTATAATTGAAAAGTAAAAGTAAGAAAAAACTATTAATTCACTACACTATTGGGATTGTAACCTTCATAAGGCATTTCTACTTCTTTAAAGACAACGCCTAGGGTTTCTAACTCGGCTAAAATGGGTAAATAAACTTCTTTTGTAATTGGGAGTTGTACGCCTGGAGTGGTGATTTTTCCGTTCAATATTTGTAAAGTGGCAATCGCTACAGGCAATCCTACGGTTTTTGCCATTGCGGTATAGGTTTGGTCTTCGCCAACGCAAACCATTTTGGAATCGATTTGCTTTTTTTGCCCGTTAATTTCATATCCAAATTTGTGGTACATCACAATCATGTCTTTATCATCGTGTTGTAAAGTCCAACTATCGCAAAGAATTTTTTCTAAAATTTGAGCTGGTGTCGCATTTTTTAACCCTACGATTTTGTTTGGATTAAAAAGATCCAATTCCACTAATTTGTCCCACATAACATCGTCTTGATCGATTTTTAAGTTCAATCGCAATTTGATTTCTACAGAATCTGTTGGGTGATATGGCAGGAAGGAGTTGGTGAATTGTCTGTAATTCATGGTTTCGGAGTCGTCCATAATATAGGAATCATCGGTCATTCCGAGTTGAACAAACATGTTCCACGCTTTTGAAAATCCGACTCTTCTCAGGGTTCCGCGGTACAAAGTCAAAATGTCATCTAGTTCGTAAACGCTTCTGTATTTCAGCGAATCTCTATTGGCATAAGCCTCAAATCTGCCGTACCCTTCCACTTCCATGAACTCGGTTCTACTGAAAACTTTTTGGTAGGGAATGTATTTATAAGTGCCTTCTTGTATGAATTTTGCTGCGCCACCTTGTCCGGCAAGAACTACGTTTCTGGGCGCCCAAGTGAATTTATAATTCCACAAGTTGGTATCTGATTCTGGCGCTACTAATCCGCCACAAAACGATTCAAACAAGATCATTTTTCCGCCTTTATCGCGAATTTCATCAATGATTTTCATGGCGCTCATGTGGTCTATGCCTGGGTCAAGCCCAATTTCGTTCATGAAAACCAAATTATGTTCTTTGGCTGCAGCATCTAAACTTTGCATCGCATCACTAATATAGGAAGCGGTAACTAAGTGTTTTTTATAGAAAATACAATCTTTTGCGACTTCAATGTGCATATGTGCTGGCAACATTGAAATGACTATATCGGCTTTTTGAATTTGATTTTTTCTTTGATTTTCATCAAATATATCTAAGGCAATTGCAGTTGCGTTGGGATGCGAATTGGTTTTTCTTTTGGCTAAATCCAATGAGATGTCTCCAATAGTTAGGTGCAGTTTTTCATCCACCGATTTATCTAGTAAATACTGAATTAACGAAGAAGCAGATCGTCCAGCTCCGATGATTAAGATGTTTCTCATATTTAAATTTATAACACAAATGTATGAATTTGTTATATTTATAACTATATAATATTTAAAAAGTAAATTATTTTTTGAAAGTTATAATGAAGTAAATTTTCAATAATAAATTATATAAGCTTATTTTTGTATCAACCTATAAAATAGATCATGGACAAAAAAATTATAAAAGCAGCAGCAATTTTAGGATTTATAGCAATTGCATTTGGAGCATTTGGGGCTCATAGTTTAAAGAAAATGGTTGGCGTTTTGGAACTCAATACATTTGAAACGGGTGTAAGATACCAAATGTACCATGCGCTGTTTTTATTGTTTGTTGGAACTACCAATTTAATTTCTGAGTCAGCAAAAAAAGTAATTTATTCAACCACTTTGTCTGGAATATTACTTTTTTCAGGTTCGTTGTATCTTTTAGCATTAAATAACTTCTTACCGTTCAATTTTAAACCTTTTGGATTTGTAACCCCAATTGGAGGATTGCTATTTTTGACTGCTTGGTTTTGGTTATTTGTTAATTTTCATAAGAAAAAACATTAATTTTTATCAAAAACGTAAAATAGGTAGTTTTAAATATTTACTTTTGTAAAATAAATATTTATCATAAAGCCAAATTTATGCACAACTACAGCCAATTTACTATATCGATTTCGTTGGGAAAATATGGTATCAAAAACAGCGAAAATATAATCTATAATCCCTCATTTGAATTATTATATAATGAAGAATTAAATTCAAATTTAGAAGGGTTTGAAAAAGGACAATTATCAGAGTTGGGTGCTGTAAATGTCATGACGGGTGTTTTTACCGGTCGTTCCCCAAAAGACAAGTATATTGTTAATGATGCAATTACTAAAGACACCATTTGGTGGGCTTCAGATAAAGCCGTAAACGACAACAAAGCTATTTCTCAAGATACTTGGAACGCTTTGAAAGACACTACAACCTCGCAACTTTCAGGCAAAAAACTATATGTCGTAGATGCTTTTTGTGGGGCTAACGAAAATACCAGATTAAAAGTTAGATTTATTATGGAGGTGGCTTGGCAAGCTCACTTTGTAAAAAATATGTTCATCCGACCAACAGATGCGGAATTAGAAAACTTTGGTGAACCCGATTTTGTGGTTATGAATGCCTCAAAAACTAGTTTCAAAGAGTATAAAAGTCATAATTTAAACTCTGAAGTTTACATTGCCTTTAACTTAACTGAGAAAATCCAATTAATAGGAGGAACTTGGTACGGAGGTGAAATGAAAAAAGGATTGTTTTCAATGATGAATTATTATTTACCGTTGAAAGGAATTGCTTCAATGCATTGTTCTGCAAACAAAGGAGAAAATGGCGATGTAGCTATCTTTTTTGGGTTGTCTGGAACGGGGAAAACCACCTTGTCTACTGATCCGAAAAGGGAATTAATAGGTGACGATGAACACGGTTGGGACGATGAAGGCGTTTTTAATTATGAAGGCGGTTGTTATGCGAAAACAATCGATTTAAGTAAAGAAAACGAACCAGATATTTATGGTGCAATTACCAAAAATGCCCTACTTGAAAATGTTACGCTTGACGCAAATGGCATAATTGATTTCAAAGACGGTTCTGTAACACAAAACACCCGAGTTTCTTATCCAATTGATCATATTCACAATATTGTCAAACCCATTTCCAAAGCGGGACATGCTTCTAAGGTTATCTTTCTAACAGCAGATGCTTTTGGGGTGATGCCACCAGTTTCAAAGTTAACTCCGGAACAAACAAAATACTATTTTCTTTCGGGTTTCACGGCTAAATTAGCAGGAACAGAAAGAGGGGTTACCAAACCAGAACCTACTTTTTCAGCTTGTTTTGGTAAAGCATTTTTATGTTTGCATCCCACAAAATACGGAGAAGAATTAGTAAAAAAAATGGAGCAACACAACGCTACTGCCTATATGGTAAATACGGGTTGGAATGGCACAGGAAAAAGAATTTCCATTCAAAATACGCGCGCTATAATTGATAGAATTCTTGATGGTTCAATTGAAAAAGCCGAAAGTCATATTATTCCAATATTTAATTTGGAAGTTCCAGTTGCATTAGAAGGAGTGCATTCTGAAATTTTAGATCCTCGAACTACTTATTCGGATGCTTCAGAATGGGATTCCAAAGCAAGTGATTTAGCGCAACTATTTGTTAAGAACTTTGTTCAATATACCGATAACGAGGAAGGTAAAAACCTAGTTAAAGCTGGGCCTCAATTGTAGGACACTATTTAACTCAAAAAAAAAGCTTTCAGGAAACTGAAAGCTTTTTTTTATGTTTGGAATGATTATTTTTCTTTATTTGCCTTAGCAATATATTTATCAATTGCCATTGTCATTGAAGGAGCTTCTGGCGTTGGAGCCATAATATCCACTCGAAGTCCGTGTTCTAAAGCTTCTTTTTGAGTTGAACTTCCAAATACAGCAATTCTAGTATTATTTTGTTTAAAATCAGGGAAATTTTTGAATAACGATTTTATTCCTGTTGGACTAAAAAACGCTAAAATATCAAAATATACATCTGATAAATCCGTTAAATCGCTCATTACAGTTTTATAAAATACCGCTTGAGTCCAATTCACTTTTAGATTATCCAAAATGATTTTTGCTTCTGCATTCAATTGATCTGATGCTGGCAATAAGAATTTCTCTTCTTTGTATTTTTTCAATAGAGGAGTTAAATCTATAAAATCTTTTTGACCAACATAGATTTTACGTTTTCTGTACACCACATATTTTTGCAAATAGAATGCAATTGCTTCCGATTGACAAAAGTATTTTAAACCTTCAGGTATTTTATAACGCATTTCATCAGCTACCCTAAAGAAATGATCAACAGAATTTTTGCTTGTTAAAATGATTGCGCTGAAATTATTTAAGTCAATTTTTTGAAGTCTAATTTCTTTTGCATTAACCCCTTCTACATGAATAAAAGGTCTGAAATCAATTTTTACTTTGTGTTTTTGTTGCAAATCAAAGTAAGGGGAATTGTCCACTTTCGGTTCTGGTTGTGACACCAAAATTGTTTTCACTTTCATACTTGACATTTTCTAATATGCTAATTTTTTGTAAACCAATAATACATAAAATAGTAGGGTGCTATTTCAAGTGCGCAAAGATACAAAATAAAATAAAATAAGTGACCAATGAGTAGGTTCTGATAATTTTTAATAGACAAAAAGTAAGTAAACACGTTGGTAATCAATATGATAGAAAGAAGAAACAAAATAAAATAATGTGAAATAGAACCATTATAATACAAAAAACAGTTAATTGGAAGTAGAAAAAGCCCAATAAATGTTCGATAACTAACTTTTTGAAGGTTAAATTGTTCCACAAATTCCTCAATATCAAATGCTGTAGCTATAATTTTTTCAATTAGGTACTTTGATAAAATGAAAACGGTTAAGAAGGTAAATATCTGAATAAATGAAATCCAATCTGTTTTTACAGTATATCCAAAGCTAGTTAATAGCAAATGTATAAAAAACGAAAATGAGACTATTTGAACAACAAATAAAAAGACAGTAAACAAACTCATCATC
>CANKZE010000048.1 GCA_947488545.1 Bacteroidota bacterium | reverse complement strand
AGCCCAAAAAATAGAGTTTATTAAATAAACTTACTAAATAGTATAAAAAAAACTCCAGAGCAATCTGGAGTTTTTTTTTATAATCTTTTATCTTTTAATCTTTCAATTTTTCAATCATAATAAATCTAAAATCAGCAATCTAAAATCATAAATCTATTCCTCCATAGTATGATAAACGTTCATCACGTCATCATCTTCTTCAATTTTCTCGATTAGTTTTTCCACATCGGCCATTTCAGCTTCTGTTAGTTTCTTAGTTATTTGAGGAATCCTCTCAAAACCAGAAGATAAAATTTCTATTCCTCTATTTTCTAATTCTTTTTGGATGGTTCCAAAACTACCGAAGGGAGCATAAATTAAGATACCGTCTTCATCTTCAAATACTTCTTCAGCGCCAAAATCAATGAACTCCAATTCTAATTCTTCAGGATCCAAACCGTTTGCTGGGATTCTGAAATTACAAGTGTGATCAAACATAAATTCAACTGAACCTTGAGTTCCTAATGTACCATTACATTTGTTGAAGTAACTTCTAACATTAGCCACCGTTCTATTGTTGTTATCGGTAGCAGTTTCTACAAGAATTGCTATTCCGTGAGGCGCATAACCTTCAAATAAAACCTCTTTATAGTTGGCTGTGTCTTTATCGGTTGCTTTTTTGATGGCACGTTCCACATTTTCTTTAGGCATATTTACAGCCTTCGAGTTTTGTATAACTGCTCTCAATCTTGAATTGGCTTCAGGATTTGGACCGCCTTCTTTAACGGCCATTACAATATCTTTACCAATTCTTGTAAATGCTTTGGCCATCGCCGACCAGCGTTTCATTTTTCTACCTTTTCGGAATTCAAAAGCTCTTCCCATTTCTAGTTATTTATTTTCAATTTCAATGTCAATTGCAAAAATCAATTTCAATTTACTTTTTTGCTATTGCAATTGATTTTGTGATTGTTTTTTGTTTTATTATTTTTTATAAAATGGCAATTTCACCACTTTAGCAGGTACATCGTTTTTTCTAATTCTAATATAAATATCAGTATCTACAGCTGAAAAAGAAGTTGGAACATATCCTAATCCAATTCCAACATTCATTGATGGTGACATTGTACCTGAAGTTACCACTCCAATTACGGTTCCATTACCATCAACAATTTCATAATCGTGACGAGGCACTGAACGCTCCTGCATTTCAAAAGTTATTAATTTTTTAGTAACACCATTTTACTTTTGCTTTTTCAAATTTTCAGAATTGGTGAACTCCTTAGTGAATTTTGTTATCCATCCTAAACCAGCTTCTAATGGAGAAGTAGTATCGTTGATGTCGTTTCCATACAAACAGAATCCCATTTCTAAACGCAAAGTATCACGTGCAGCTAATCCAATTGGTTTGATACCAAAAGCTGCACCAGCTTCAAATACTTTGTTCCAAATGGCTTCAACCTGATCGTTTTTACAATAAATTTCAAAACCTCCAGATCCAGTATAACCTGTTGCAGAGATAATTACATTATCAAATCCAGCGAAATCTCCCACTACAAAATGATAATAAGCAATTTGAGATAAATCAATTGATGATAATGGTTGCATTGCTTCAACTGCTTTAGGACCTTGAATTGCCAATAAAGAATACTCATCTGATCGATTTTCCATTGAAACTCCTAAATCATTGTGAGAAGAAATCCAATCCCAATCCTTATCAATATTTGAAGCATTTACAACTAATAAATACTCTTCATCAGCCATTTTATAGACAATTAAATCATCAACAATTCCGCCTTCATTATTTGGTAAACAAGAATATTGAGCTCTTCCAATCGTTAAAGTAGAAGCATCATTAGAGGTTACTTTTTGGATTAAATCCAATGCTTTTGGTCCTTTTAGAAAAAATTCACCCATGTGAGAAACATCAAAAACACCCACACCATTTCTTACTGTTTCATGTTCTGCGTTGACACCTTCGTATAAAATAGGCATATTATAACCTGCAAAAGGAAGGATTTTTGCACCTAAATTTTCGTGAACGCTTATTAAGGCTGTATTTTTCATTGTTTTGTTAGCTTTTATTTACAGCCGCTAATTTATTCATTTTTTATGGAGTAACAAAACGACTTTTATTCAATTTATTGGTTATTGATTTTTTAGTCATTATTTATTGATATAAAATTATTATAATCATAAAATATGTCAATAAACCTTGCTTTATAATTAGTAAATAGTGATTTTTGTAGTTCAATAAAATTATGATCATGAGTAATATTCATTATATAAGTACCGATGTTCTTTCTTTGGAAGATGTTCAAGAAATTATTTACCAACATAAAACCCTTGAATTATCTGAAGAGGCGAGAGTAAATATTCAAAAATGTAGGGATTATTTAGATGCCAAAATGGAAGCTAATGAAACTCCAATTTACGGAATAAACACTGGTTTCGGCTCACTTTGTAATGTTAAAATTTCAAATGAAAATCTTTCTAAACTTCAAGGAAACCTTGTGAAATCTCACGCTTGTGGAACAGGGGAAGAGGTACCGTCGGAAATTGTAAAGTTGATGTTGCTTCTAAAAATTCAATCCTTAAGTTATGGTTATTCTGGAGTTCAATTAATCACTATATTGAGACTCATTGATTTTTATAATAATGATATATTACCAGTAATTTACACTCAAGGATCACTAGGAGCCTCAGGTGATTTAGCTCCTTTAGCACATTTATCGTTGCCTTTATTAGGGGAAGGTGAAGTGATTTATAAAGGAAATAAAGTTCCAACTTCTGAAATAATGAAGCAATTTAATTGGAGTCCAATTGTGCTTCAATCAAAAGAGGGATTGGCTTTGCTTAACGGTACGCAATTTATGAGTGCCTATGGAACACATATTTTATTGAAAGCGATAAAATATTCTTATTTAGCGGATTTAATTGGAACTATTTCATTAGAAGGATTCGATGGTCGTCAAGAACCATTCAACGAATTAATTCACTTCATAAGACCTCACAAAGGACAAATAATATCAGCAAATAGAGTGAATGAATTTTTGGAAGGAAGTGAAATTATTTCCCAGTCTAAAGCGCATGTTCAAGATCCGTATTCTTTCCGTTGTATTCCTCAAGTTCACGGTGCTTCAAAAGACGCTATTGATTATGTGAAAAAAGTATTTAAAACAGAAATCAACTCGGTAACCGATAATCCGAATGTATTTATAGAAAGTGATCAGATAATTTCAGGTGGAAATTTCCACGGACAACCATTGGCCTTAGCCCTAGATTTCCTAGCAATAGCTTTATCAGAATTGGGAAGTATTTCTGAAAGAAGAACCTATCAATTAATTTCAGGATTAAGAAATTTACCTCCATTTTTAATTGATAATCCGGGATTAAATTCAGGATTTATGATTCCGCAATATACTGCAGCAAGTATTGCTAGTCAGAACAAACAATTGGCAACCCCAGCAAGTGTTGATAGTATTGTATCTTCAAACGGTCAAGAAGATCATGTGAGCATGGGCGCAAATGCAGCTACGAAAGCGTTAAGAATCATGGATAATTTAGAGCGAATTCTTGCCATTGAATTAATGAATGCTTCACAAGCGATTGAATTTAGAAGACCGTTAAAATCAAGTGACTTTATCGAGATGTTTTTAAAATCGTATCGTGAAGAAGTACCTTTGGTTAAAGAAGATAGAATTCTACATTATGATATTCAAAAATCTGTAGCGTTTTTGAATAGCTTTATGATTGATATAGAAATGTAAATTTGCGATAAAATATCAAATTCTATAGGAGAAAAATTACATTTTATGTTTAAAATTTTTCTCAATTGCTTTGATCATTTCTCCAGCAATATCTTTGTTGGTCGCCCCTTCAATACCTTCTAAACCTGGAGAAGAGTTCACTTCCAATAGTAAAGGACCTTTTGAAGAACGGATAATATCAACTCCAGCAACTTTTAAATCCATCGCTTTTGCAGCTTTAATTGCAATTCTTTTTTCTTCAGCAGTAACTTTAATAACCGATGCGGTTCCACCCAAATGAATATTGGCTCTAAATTCTCCTGGCATTGCTTCGCGTTGAATTGCCGCGACCACTTTACCGTCAATTACAAAACAACGAATGTCTTTTCCGTTGGCTTCTTTAATAAATTCTTGAACTAATATATTGGCATTCAAACTTTTGAAAGCATTGATAACACTCTCGGCTGCTTTTTTGGTTTCCGCCATTACTACTCCTTTTCCTTGAGTTCCTTCTAATAATTTTACAATTAATGGAGGTCCTCCAACCATTTTAATCAAATCGTTGGTATCCAAAGGGGAGTTTGCAAAACCGGTTGTAGGAATATCAACTCCGTTATTTAATAATAACTGTAAAGAATATAATTTATCACGAGATTGAGTGATTGCTGAAGCAGAATTCAAGCAATACACTTTTAAAGCTTCAAATTGACGCGTTAATGCGCAACCATAAAAAGTAATACTCGGACGAATTCGTGGTATAATAGCATCAAAATTATCTAATATTCTACCGCCACGATAGTGAATTTCAGGAGTGGTAGCGTCCAGTTTCATGTAACATTCCTTAATATTTAAGAAGTGCATTTCATGACCGCGCATTTCCCCAGCTTCCATGATTCTCTTATTGCTATACAATTCTTTATTGCTTGCCAAAACCCCAATACGAAGTCCTGTTGTAGCTTTTTCTGAAGATTTATAAAGCTCTGTTAGCTTATCAGATGTTGGTTCACCCAATAAATATTTTTGTTCAGGATCTACAAGAACCCTTCCGCTCATAGCTTCACGACCTAAAAGCATTCGGAAACCCATTGAATCTCGATTGGTTAAAGTAATTTCAATTGGCCAATTTTTTCCACCAATTTCCAATTCAGAACCAATAACGTAGCGCTGTTCTCTGAATCCGCTGGAACTTTTAACGATTCTTTTATCAATTAATTTCGATTCACAATGAATAATAGTTTTTACATTGTTTTGAATTGGATTAATATCAAATTTCACCCAATTTTCACCATCCTTAATAAATGGTGCAATATTGATAGCGTGTAATGCTGATGTTTTCGCACCAGAATCTACTCTTGCTTTAATGGTTGGAATTCCTAAAATAGGGAAGGAACACCATTCTTCACTACCAACGATAACTTTTTCTTTAAACATATTATTGATTGTAAATTGATAAAATAATATTTTCCAAAAGTATATATTTTGTTTTAATTTAAATGAAGAATTATATTAAATAATAAACCCATCAATTTTTGACAAAAAGATGGGTTTTAAAACTTGTTAAGTGCTGAATTTATTGATTTGTCGGCTCTGGAGCTTTGGTTACTTTCACAACCAATTCTTGAGTAGTTTCGTCTAAATCCATAAATATCTCATCGCCAGCACCAATTTTACTGGTAATAATTTCCTCCGCAAGGGCATCTTCAACATACTTTTGAATCGCTCTTTTTAATGGTCTAGCACCAAATTGCTTGTCGAAACCTTTATCAGCAATAAATGCTTTGGCAGTATCCGATAGATTTAATTCGTAGCCAAGATCTTTAATTCTTGCGTATAATTTTTTCAATTCAATTTCAATAATCAAATCGATATCGTGTTTTTCCAATGCATTGAAAACAATTACGTCGTCAATTCTATTTAAGAACTCAGGAGAAAATGCTTTTTTAAGTGCATTTTCAATGATGCTCTTAGAGTTTTCATCGGCTTGAGAAATTTTAGCTGAAGTTCCAAAACCAACTCCTTGACCAAAATCTTTCAATTGACGTGCTCCAATATTGGAAGTCATAATGATAATAGTATTTTTAAAATCGATTTTACGACCTAAACTATCCGTTAAATAACCATCATCCAATACTTGCAACATCATATTAAATATGTCTGGATGCGCTTTTTCAATTTCATCTAACAATACAACGCTGTAAGGTTTTCTTCTTACTTTCTCCGTTAATTGTCCGCCTTCTTCATAACCTACGTATCCTGGAGGCGCTCCAACTAATCTTGAAATTGCAAATTTTTCCATGTATTCGCTCATGTCAATTCTGATTAAAGCATCTTCAGAATCGAATAGTTCTTTTGCCAAAACTTTCGCTAATTGGGTTTTACCCACACCAGTTTGACCTAAGAAAATAAACGAGCCAATTGGTCGATTTGGATCTTTCAATCCAGCACGATTTCTTTGTATAGAACGAGCAATTTTTAAGACCGCTTCATTTTGTCCAACTACCTTATTTTGAATTAGTTCAGGTAGTATAGCTAATTTATTACTTTCAGTTTGTGCAATACGATTTACAGGAATCCCCGTCATCATAGAAACCACATCGGCAACGTTGTCTTCAGTTACTAAAATACGATTGTTTTTAGCATCTTCTTCCCATTGTTCTTGGGCTACAGCCAAATCTTTTTCGATGCGTTTTTCATCGTCACGAAGTTTAGCGGCTTCTTCATATTTCTGTCTTTTAACCACAGAATTTTTAAGTTCGCGTACTTCCTCCAATTGACGTTCGAAATCTAATATTTGTTTCGGCACTTCAATATTGGTAATGTGAACTCTTGAACCCGCCTCATCTAAAGCATCAATCGCTTTGTCTGGAAGAAAACGCTCCGACATGTATCGGTTGGTCAATTTCACACAAGCCTCAATTGCTTCAGGGGTGTAAGTCACATTATGATGGTCTTCGTATTTATTTTTGATATTATTCAAAATAGTAATCGTTTCATCAACAGATGTTGGTTCAACGATTATCTTTTGGAAACGACGTTCCAAAGCGCCATCTTTCTCAATATATTGTCGGTATTCGTCTAATGTTGTTGCACCGATACATTGTATTTCGCCACGAGCTAAAGCGGGTTTGAACATATTGGATGCATCTAATGATCCAGTCGCTCCTCCAGCACCAACAATAGTGTGAATTTCATCAATAAAAAGGATGATATCGTCGTTTTTCTCCAATTCATTCATCACGGCTTTCATTCGCTCTTCAAATTGACCACGGTATTTTGTACCAGCAACAAGACTCGCTAAATCTAGGGTTACCACACGTTTGTTGAACAATATTCGAGATACTTTCTTTTGGATAATTCGTAAGGCTAAACCTTCAGCAATAGCTGATTTACCAACTCCAGGCTCACCAATTAAAAGTGGGTTGTTCTTTTTACGACGACTTAATATTTGGGAAACCCTTTCGATTTCTTTTTCACGTCCCACCACTGGATCTAATTTACCTTCTTCGGCAAGTTCGGTTAAATCGCGTCCAAAATTATCTAAAACAGGAGTTTTTGACTTTTTATTGGACTTATTAGTAGGATTATTAAAATTGTCACTTTTTAGGCTGTCATCTTGTCCTGAATCGTCATTATAAGATTCAGCTCTTGGCAAATTTTCTAAAAATTCGCTTTCGGTGTTATTTGGTGTCATGTTTAAATATTGTTCTTTGGCGGTATCGTAATCGATTTTTAACTTGTTGAGTAGTTTTGTAGTAGGATCATTTTCGTTCCTTAAAATGCATAAAAGTAGGTGAGCGGTACTAATTGTAGTACTCTGAAATACTTTAGCTTCTAGAAAAGTTGTCTTTAAAGCGCGTTCTGCTTGACGTGTTAGATGTAAATTCTTCTTATCTAAACCAATTTCAGCGTTAGGATTGGCAGGACTTAAGATTTCTACTTTTCTTCTTAAAAAATCTAAATCTACCGATAGGTTATTTAATATATCTATTGCCGTTCCATTTCCATCTCTCAAAATTCCAAGCATAAGATGCTCTGTACCAATGAAGTCGTGCCCTAAACGAAAGGCTTCTTCTTTGCTATAGGTTATTACATCTTTAACTCTTGGTGAAAAATTATCATCCATATATAGTGTTTTACTTTTGTAAATTTATTAATTTATATTCATAAAATCAAAAACCGTACCTTCTATGAAATAGATAGCTAATTGACAAAAAAATATCTAATTTAAAAAGGATAATGCCTAATAAATTTATTAACCAAAAGACCTGTAAAATTTGTTAATAAATCATCAAAATTATTGCTTTATAATGTAAATAAAATGGTTTAAAAAGACTATATTAGCAAGATTTTTAATTCAAAAATAATTTTTAATTTAACTATATAATATGTCTGACGGAGAAAAGTTAATCCCTATTAACATTGAAGAAGAAATGAAATCAGCCTACATCGATTATTCGATGTCGGTAATTGTATCGCGAGCACTTCCAGATGTTAGAGACGGTTTGAAACCAGTACATCGAAGAGTACTTTATGGAATGTATGATTTAGGAGTTTTTTCAAATAAAGCCCACAAAAAATCCGCAAGAATTGTTGGAGAAGTTTTAGGAAAGTATCACCCACACGGAGATACTTCTGTATATGATGCGATGGTTCGTATGGCTCAGGAATGGAGCATGCGTTATTTATTAATTGACGGTCAAGGTAACTTTGGTTCTGTTGATGGTGATAGCCCTGCAGCGATGCGTTATACTGAGGCTAGAATGCGTAAGATTTCAGAAGAGATCATGGCAGATATCGAAAAAGAAACTGTTGATTTCCAATTGAATTTTGACGATACTTTGTATGAGCCTAAAGTAATGCCAACAAAAGTCCCTACCTTATTAATAAATGGTGCTACGGGAATTGCAGTAGGTATGGCTACCAATATGCCTCCACACAATTTAACGGAAGTTATTAATGGTACTTTAGCTTATTTAGATAACGAAGATATTGAGGTTGACGAATTGATGAATCATATTAAAGCTCCAGATTTTCCAACGGGAGGTATAATTTATGGTTACGAAGGTGTTCGTGAAGCATTCAAAACAGGTAGAGGTAGAATTGTAATGAGAGCTAAAGTTAACTTTGAAGAAGTTGATGGAAGAGAATCAATCATTATCACTGAAATTCCATACCAAGTAAATAAGGCTGAAATGATTAAGAAAACAGCCGATTTAGTAAACGACAAGAAAATTGATGGTATTGCCAATATCCGTGATGAATCGGATAGAAATGGTATGCGAATCGTATATATATTAAAGAGAGATGCTACGCCAAATGTAGTTTTGAATACTTTATATAAATTCACTCAATTACAAGCTTCTTTCAGTGTAAATAATATCGCCTTGGTAAAAGGTCGTCCTCAAATGTTGAATTTGAAAGACATGATTCATTATTTTATTGAGCACCGTCATGATGTTGTAGTTCGTAGAACACAATTTGAATTAAGAAAAGCTGAAGAAAGAGCCCATATTTTAGAAGGTTTAATTATTGCATCTGATAATATTGATGAAGTAATTGCTTTAATCCGTGGATCGAAAAATACTGACGAAGCAAGAGAAAAATTAGTTGAAAGATTTAATTTATCTGATATTCAATCTCGTGCTATTGTTGAAATGCGTTTGCGCCAATTGACGGGTCTAGAACAAGACAAATTAAGAGCTGAATTTGAAGAATTAATGAAATTAATAGAGCATTTAAAAGCGTTATTAGCAGATGTTAATTTGAGAACTGAAGTAATTAAAGAAGAGTTAATCGAAATTCGCGATAAATACGGTGATGCTCGTCGTTCAACAATTGAATATTCAGGTGGAGACGTAAGTATTGAAGATTTAATTGCTGATGAAAATGTGGTTATAACCATTTCTCACGCTGGTTACATCAAACGTACGAATTTAACAGAATACAAAACTCAGAATAGAGGAGGAGTTGGACAGAAAAGCGCTGGAACAAGAGATCAAGATTTCTTAGAGCACTTATTTGTGGCATCAAATCACCAATACATGATGTTCTTTACTCAAAAAGGAAAATGTTTCTGGATGAGAGTTTATGAAATCCCTGAAGGTAGTAAAACGGCAAAAGGACGTGCTTTACAAAACTTAATCAACATTGAAAGTGATGATAAAGTAAAAGCATTTATTTGTACACAAGATCTTAAAGATAAGGTTTACACCAATAGTCATAACTTAATCATGGTGACTAAGAAAGGTCAAGTGAAGAAAACGTCATTAGATAAATATTCTAAACCTCGTGTGAACGGAGTTGCGGCAATTACAATCAAAGAAGGTGACGAATTATTAGCAGCTCAATTGACAGATGGAAACAGCCAAATAATGATTGCTGTAAAATCAGGTAAAATGGTACGTTTTGAAGAAACTAAAACACGTCCAATGGGAAGAACAGCTTCTGGAGTTCGTGGAATTACTTTGAAAGACGAATCTGATGAAGTAATTGGAATGGTATCTGTAAATGACATGGAAAGTGAAATCCTTGTGGTTGCTGAAAATGGTTATGGAAAACGTTCAAGTATTGAAGAATATAGAATTACCAATCGTGGTGGTAAAGGAGTTAAAACTCTTAATATTACAGAAAAAACAGGTAAATTGATTTCTATAAATTCAGTTACAGATGCTGATGATTTAATGATTATCAACAAATCTGGATTAACAATTAGAATGGCTGTTGAAGATTTAAGAGTAATGGGTCGAGCTACACAAGGAGTTAAACTTATTAATATTAAAGAAAACGATTCAATTGCTGCCGTTACTAAAGTAATGAAAGACGATGCAGAAGAAGTTGTAGTTGATGAAGATGGTAATGTGATTGAAGCTGCTGTAATCGAAAGAGTTAAACCAGTTTTAGAAGTTCTTGAAGACGACGGAGTTGCAGACGACGACGATGACGACGACGATGAAGTTGTTGAAGAAGAAGATGAAGATTCTGATGATGACTCTGACGACGAAAACGAAGATTAATTAATTTAAAATTTATAAATATGAAAAGTAAAGTTCTATTACTTGTATCATCAATCCTAATTTCAACAGCTGCATTAGCACAAAAGGATGAATTAAAAACGTTAAAGAAAATATACGGAAGAGAAAAAATTTCTGATTCCGATATGGAACTTTACAAAACTACTCTAGTAAATGGAGAATCTTTAATTGCAGGTTCAACTGAAGATGACAAAGTGTATTTTGGATTTTATAAAGCGATGTCGCCTATTTTGGAGTTGAATTTAGTGATGACTAAGCCTGAAAATGCAAAAAATCCTGGATTGATACTTAAATACCTTACTGTTGAGAATGTTAGTATGTTAGTTTCAAACTTAAATTCTACCTTGGCTTTTGAAAAAAAATCAGGAAAACAATTATATACTAAGGATATTCAAGAAACAATCACTTCATTCAAACCAATGTTAGTTAGTTATGCAGTTGCACTTTCAGGTGATTCAAAAATGAAAGAAGCTGCAAATGTATTAGCGTCAATTTATGAATTGGATAAAACGGATGTTGAAAAATTGTATTTTGCAGCAAATTATGCTGTTAATGCAAAAGAATATGAAAAGGCTTTGAAATATTATGGAGAATTAAAATCTTTAAATTTCTCTGGCGAATGTACTCAATATTATGCAAAAAATGTATTGAACGAAAAGGAAGATTATTTTGGAAATACTCCAGAAGCTAAAACGGATAGAGAATCAAAGATTAAATTGAAGTTATATTCAGATCCTCGTGACGAAAAAATTCCTTCAAAGCGACCTGAAATTTTCAAAAGTATTGCATTAATATTATTGGAGTTAGGGAAGTCTGATGAAGCAAAACAAGCATTAAAAGAAGCCAGAGTTGAAAGTCCAGAAGATGTTGGATTGATCATTTCTGAATCTAATATCTATTTGAAAGAAAACGATATGGTTTCTTACAAAAAGTTAATTTCAGTGGCGTTAGAGAAAAATCCAAATAATGCTGATTTAGTGTTCAATTTAGGTGTAATTAGCTATAACAATAAAGAATTAGCTGATGCTGAAAAATATTATTTGAAAGCTATTGAAATTGATCCAAAATACGGAAATGCTTACCTAAATTTGGCGATATTGAAGTTAGATGCTGAAAAGATACTAATTGATAAAATGAATAAATTAGGAACTTCAGCTCCAGAAATGAAGAAATATGATGTTTTGAAAAAACAAAGAGAGGATGTTTATAAAAGTGCTATACCTTATTTAAAAAAGGTGGTAGAATTAGACCCTCAAAATGTTGAAGCAATCAAAACATTAATTGGAGTATACAATGCAATTGAATTGTTTGACGAAGCAAAAGCTTTAAAAGCACTGTTAAAGAAATAATATTCTAAATACAACATAAAAAAATCCCGACAAATTGTTCGGGATTTTTTTATATAATTTTTTTAATGACTCTTAATTTATGGGTATGCCTATTGGTTTCAGCATTATAAATTCCTAAATGGTCTATTCTATCAATTCTAACTTTACCACTTGCGTGAATAATATAATTATTTTCCATAATTATTCCAACGTGAATGATATTGCCCTCCTCGTTATCAAAAAAGGCCAAATCTCCAGGCTCACTTTCTTCAATAAAACTCAATGGAATTCCTTGTGAAGCCTGTTGTGAGGCATCGCGAAGTAGTTTGTAACCATTTAATTTATAAACCATTTGCGTAAACCCAGAACAATCAATTCCAAAAGGTGTTTTTCCACCCCATAAATAAGGAGCGTTCAAATACATAAATGCCGTTTTTATCAATTCTGATTTTGGTTTGATTCCACTAACTTTTGCTCCTTCAAAATCATAATTGGATTTATTGATATTCAAGTTATCCATAAAAGATAAAGTCGCACCAAGAGGAACAGGCATCATAAAATTATTATCTGCAGTAATGTAATCAATTAAATCGCCGTTTAGGACTATTTCTTGAGCAGAGAGTGTTTTATAATCGTCTTTAGAAATGGGTTGAAATTGTTTGGTATCAATCCAACCTTCGTAATCGTCATATTGTAATTTAATTTTGGCCCATTGTTTTTGCTTTTCTAATACCTCAAAGTGTTCGCCAAACAACACTTGCGAAACTATTTCACTTCGGTCGTTAGGTTCTATTCTTAGAGGAATAATCGCTAAATTACAAATACCAAACATATAAAATTATTCTCTTTCAATTACAATTGCGGAAGCTCCTCCGCCACCATTACAAATTGCTGCAGCGCCAATTTTTGCATTATTTTGGGCTAAAACATTAATCAAAGTTACTATTATTCTTGCGCCTGAACAACCTAGAGGATGTCCTAGTGAAACTGCACCTCCGTTTACATTTACTTTGGATGCATCCAATCCTAGAATTTTTGAATTGGCTAAGCCTACAACTGAAAAAGCTTCATTAAATTCAAAAAAGTCAACATCATTAACAGATAAGCCAACTTTGTTTAATGCCTTTGGTAGTGCAACAGAAGGAGTAGTGGTGAACCATTTTGGTTCTTGAGCCGCATCAGCATAACTTTTGATATAGGCTAATGGTTTTAAACCCAATTCAATTGCTTTCTCTTCACTCATCAAAATAAGTGCTGCGGCACCATCATTAATTGTAGAAGCATTTGCTGCCGTTACGGTTCCTTCTTTTGTAAAAGCGGGAGCTAATGTTGGAATTTTGTCCAATTTCACATTGGTATATTCTTCGTCTTTATCGATAATAATTGGTTCACCGCGTCTTTGTGGAACAGAAACAGGAACGATTTCTGAATCAAATTTTCCTGATTCCCAAGCTTTAGCTGAGCGGCCATACGATTGAATTGCAAAAGCATCTTGCTCTTCACGAGAAATTTTATATTCTGTTGCACATAAATCTGCAGAAACTCCCATAGCTGAGTTATCGTAAGCATCAGACAATCCGTCTTTTTGCATTCCGTCAATCATATTGGCTGGACCAAATTTATATCCATTTCTTAGATGTAAATAATGAGGAATTAAACTCATGTTTTCCATACCTCCAGCTACAATTATTTCAGCATCGCCAGCCATAATAGCCTGAGCACCTTGCATTACAGCTTTCATACCTGAAGCACATACTTTATTAATGGTTGTCGCAATAGTTTTATTTGGAAGTCCAGCTAATAATGCCGCTTGACGCGCGGGTGCTTGACCCACTCCAGCTTGAACTACATTTCCCATTATTACCTCATCAATTAATTCAGGGCTTAAATTTATCTTATTTAATGCACCTTTTATAGCTGCTGCTCCAAGTTGTGGTGCGGTTACTGTTGATAATCCGCCCATGAAACTTCCTATAGGAGTTCTTACTGCGGAAACAATTACTACTTTTTTATGTGTCATTAGTGTTAGTTTTAGACTGCGAATTTAATCATTTTGGGTTAATAGTAAATTACAAATGCTAGAATATTATAAACACATTTTAATTTATTTAATTAGAATGTCTTACTAATTCAAGTAAAATGAAATCAATTGGTATAATATATTTAGGCTATTAACTTGATTGTTAATGATTTTAATTGAACTTATAAAAAACATTTAAAAAATCCGAGTATTTATTTGTAAAATATAGATTAGTACGTTACATTTGCATCCGCTTTAAGAGAAGAGAAATCTTCTAAGGAGAGTTGCCTGAGTGGCCGAAAGGACATGTTTGCTAAACATGCGTATGGGAAACTGTACCAAGGGTTCGAATCCCTTACTCTCCGCAAAAATTATTATTCGGGGTGTAGCGTAGCTCGGTTATCGCGCCTGCTTTGGGAGCAGGAGGCCGCAGGTTCGAATCCTGCCACCCCGACAAATGGACGCATAGCTCAGCTGGATAGAGCACCTGCCTTCTAAGCAGGCGG
>CANKZE010000047.1 GCA_947488545.1 Bacteroidota bacterium | reverse complement strand
CAGGATTGTCTATTGCTGAATATTTCCGTGATGGTGCAGGTTCTGATCAAGGGAAAGACGTACTTTTCTTCGTAGATAATATCTTCCGTTTTACACAAGCAGGTTCTGAGGTATCGGCACTTTTAGGTCGTATGCCGTCTGCGGTAGGTTATCAACCAACATTAGCTACAGAAATGGGTGCGATGCAAGAGCGTATCACATCAACCAATAAAGGATCTATTACTTCAGTTCAAGCGGTTTATGTACCTGCGGACGATTTAACTGACCCGGCTCCAGCAACTACATTTGCTCACTTAGATGCTACAACAGTATTGTCTCGTAAAATTGCTGAGTTAGGTATTTATCCTGCGGTAGATCCATTGGATTCTACTTCTAGAATATTAACTCCTCAAATTCTTGGTGACGAGCACTACGATTGCGCACAAAGAGTAAAAGAAATTCTTCAAAAATACAAACAATTGCAAGATATCATTGCGATTTTAGGTATGGAAGAATTATCAGAAGAAGATAAATTAGCTGTATCTAGAGCAAGACGTGTTCAACGTTTCTTATCTCAACCTTTCCACGTTGCTGAGCAATTTACAGGTTTAAAAGGAGTATTAGTTGACATTAAAGATACTATCAAAGGATTCAATATGATTATTGATGGTGAACTAGATCACTTGCCAGAAGCTGCTTTCAACCTTAAAGGAACCATTGAAGACGCTATCGAAGCAGGAGAAAAAATGTTGGCAGAAGCATAATTGGTTGTTGGTTATTGGTTAATGGTTGTTAGATTTTCAGCCATCAACTATCAACCATCAACTATTAACTAAATAGAAATGATTTTAGAAATAGTATCACCAGAAGCAAAATTATTTACAGGAGAAGTAACTTCGGTTTCTCTTCCTGGGGTAGATGGTAGCTTTCAATTATTGAACAATCACGCGCCAATTGTTTCCACTTTAAAAGAGGGATTAATTAAAATTGCTGCTTTGAGTTTTGATTTTAACAAAGGTTCGGAAGAGCAATTCAATAAAGTAAACGATCAAAATTATACATTAGCTATTAATTCAGGTACAATTGAATTAAAAGACAATAAGGTGATTGTTTTAGTAGATTAATTTTAATTACAACACATAAAAAAAGGCTCAATATTTATTGAGCCTTTTTTGTATTTATATATTTTAATTAATTCAAAACCGGAACCTTATAAAATACTCCTTGAGTAAAATTCACAATAGGGTTTCCTAAAGGACTGTTGGCTATATTAAAAGAGTTAAATCTAAAAGTACCGTTGATAGTTTTGTTTATTGGATCGTATTCTGATAGAATAATTTGACCATCCTGAGCGTTTGCACCAGTGGTATATATTAAATTTTGACCATTTACTATGTAACTAAAAGTAGCTTCACTTGCTGATCCTGTTCCAAGTACGCTTGTAATTGGACAAGGATTGGTTGCGGAAGGAAGCGGCATTTTCAATGTCAATGTTTCAAACTGGCTGTCGGCCTCTAGCGTAATGGTATTAGTTACTGGGTCAATAGTTGCACTAAAGGATTGCGCTCTCCAAAAATAGTTGTCCTTAGTTCCTTGTACAGCAGGATTATTGAAAGATATCTCTTCAGTACATCCGCTAAAAGTGATTGTTGCTAAGAATAGGATGATAAATTTTTTCATTTTCATTATTTTGTTTTACAAAAATAGACTAATTAAATAAAAAAGCTAAAATTTTTAAAATAAATTACGTTGATTTTTACATTATTTTACTCAATATCATAAAATTAACAGTGGTAGATTAGTTACATTCAAAAAAATAATTATCTTTGCACCCTTAATTAACGGAGGTCGTGTACCTCAAAATTTAATCATAAGATTATGTCTGTAAAAATTAGATTACAAAGACACGGTAAAAAAGGAAAACCTTTTTACTGGGTTGTAGCAGCTGATGCTCGCTCAAAAAGAGATGGTAGATACCTAGAAAAAATTGGTACTTACAATCCAAACACTAACCCTGCAACTATCGAATTAAACCTTGATAGCGCTGTAAGATGGTTACATAATGGTGCTCAACCAACTGATACTGCGAAAGCAATATTATCATACAAAGGAGCATTAATGAAACACCACCTTGATGGAGGAATCCGTAAAGGGGCATTAACTCAAGAACAAGCTGATGCAAAATTAGCTGCTTGGTTAGAAGCAAAAGCTGGAAAAGTGGATGCTAAAAAAGATGGTTTATCCAAAGCGCAAGCTGCTGCTAAAGCAAAAGCATTCAAAGCGGAACAAGCTGTAAATGCTAAACGTTTAGAAGATGCTGCTAAAGCTGAAGCTGATGCAATTGCTGCTGAGTCTGCTGTTGAAGAAGTTGAAGAAGCTCCTGCTGCTGAAGTGGAAGTTGAAGAAACTGTTGCTGAAGAAGTTGCTGCTGAAGTTGAAGAAGCTCCTGCTGCTGAAGTTGCTGCTGAAGAAGTTGTAGCTGAAGTTGAAGAAACTCCTGCTGCTGAGGTTGCTGCTGAAGAAGTTGTAGCTGAAGCTGAAGAAACTCCTGCTGCTGAGGTTGCTGCTGAAGAAGTTGTAGCTGAAGCTGAAGAAGCTCCTGCTGCTGAAGAGAATAACGAAGAAGCACAAGCTTAATTCATTTAGCGATTCAATGCGTAAAGACGAATGTTTTTATTTAGGTAAAATCGCAAAAAAATTTAGCTTCAAAGGGGAAGTCTTAGCTTATTTAGACACAGACGAACCCGAGTTATACGAAAATTTGGAATCAGTGTTTGTTGAATGCAACAAACACTTGGTTCCTTTTTTTATTGAAAGTAGTTCCCTTCATAAAAATGATTTTTTAAGAATTCGTTTTGAAGACGTTACTACTGAAGATGAGGCAGAAGCCATTCTTGGCAATGCCCTTTACCTTCCTTTAGATAGATTACCTAAACTTTCAGGTAAAAAATTCTATTTCCACGAAGTTATTGGTTTTGAAATCGATGATAAAAAACACGGAGTTATTGGCAAAATTGTATCTGTGAATGATACCACTGCACAGCCCCTTTTTGAAGTTTTGAATGGCGATGTGGAAATGTTAATCCCAATGGTGGATCATTTTCTATTGAAAATCGACAGAGAAAATAAAAAAGTGATGATGGATTTACCAGATGGTTTAATCGAAATGTACCTCTAGAAAGTTTATTCGGTTAATCGAAAATTCTTAAATCTAAATTCTTAAATCAGAGATCAGAAATCACAATGTCGGTATTCCAATTCAAACAATTTTCTGTAAACCAAGACCAGACTGCCATGAAAATTGGAACAGACGGCGTTTTGCTGGGCGCTTGGACTCCAATAGAAAATAATCCTAAATCAGTTTTAGATATTGGAACGGGAACTGGAATAATTGCTTTAATGTTGGCACAAAGAAGCGACGCCGAACAAATTGACGCCTTAGAAATTGATGAAAGTGCCTACAAACAATCGGTTGAAAATTTCGAAATTTCTCCTTGGGGAGATCGTTTGTTTTGTTTTCATGCAGGTTTAGATGAATTTGTAGATGATCCAGAAGACGAATATGATTTGATTGTTTCCAATCCTCCATTTTATTCAGAAGAATATCGTTCAGATAATGAGCAGCGTGATTTAGCAAGATTTCAAGGAGCAATGCCTTTTGAAGAATTGGTGGAAGCTGCCGATTTATTGTTATCTGAAAATGGGATTTTTTCTGTAATTATTCCGTTTAATGAAGAGGATCGATTTATAGAATTGTGTGCAGAAGTGGAACTTTTTCCTATAAAGGTCACTCGTGTTAAAGGGGCTCCAAACACCAAAATTATTCGGAGTTTATTGGCTTTTAAAAGATATGAATTGGCAGTTTTAACAGCAGATGAACTAGTAATCGAGATTAGCCGACACGAATATACCCTAGAATATATTTCTCTTACGAAAGATTTCTACATAAAAATGTAGCCCTAGCCCTGATTAAAGAGGAAATCCCTCGCTTTTTAGCGAGGATTGCAACGGAAAGCAGGATTAAGCTCCAAAAAAACAATCATAAAATATAACAATTGTTAATCGGTTTGTTACATTTCTTTGTGTAAATTTGCAAGTGACTATTAATTAGTTTGTTTCGCTTTTGCGATTTAACCAAAAAGATAATACATGAAACCAGATTTATTTCAAGCTCCAGATTATTACAACCTTGATGAATTATTGACGGACGAACATAAATTAGTTCGTGACGCAGCGAGAGAATGGGTAAAACGAGAAGTATCACCTATAATTGAAGATTACGCTCAAAGGGCTGATTTTCCGACTCAAATTATCAAAGGATTAGCGGATATTGGTGCTTTTGGACCTTATATTCCTGAAGAATATGGTGGTGCGGGATTGGATCAAATCTCTTATGGTTTGATAATGCAAGAAATTGAAAGAGGAGATTCTGGTGTTCGCTCAACGGCTTCTGTTCAATCTTCATTGGTGATGTATCCAATTTTCAAATATGGAAATGAGGAACAAAGAATGAAATATTTACCAAAATTAGCTTCGGGAGAATTCATGGGTTGTTTTGGTTTGACCGAGCCAAATTACGGTTCAGATCCTGGAAGTATGATTACCAATTATAAAGATATGGGCGACCATTATTTATTAAATGGAGCTAAAATGTGGATTTCGAATGCGCCATTTGCAGACATTGCAATTGTATGGGCTAAGAATGAAGAAGGAAGAATTCACGGATTGATTGTGGAGCGTGGAATGGAAGGTTTTACCACTCCTGAAACGCACAACAAATGGTCGTTACGTGCATCGGCAACTGGAGAATTGATTTTTGATAATGTGAAAGTTCCTAAGGAAAATTTATTACCAAATAAATCGGGATTGGGAGCACCACTAGGATGTTTAGATTCTGCTCGTTATGGAATTGCATGGGGTGCAATTGGAGCAGCGATGGACTGTTATGATACTGCGTTGCGTTATGCAAAAGAGAGAATTCAGTTTGACAAACCTATTGCTGGAACGCAATTACAACAAAAGAAATTGGCAGAAATGATTACCGAAATTACTAAAGCGCAATTGTTAACTTGGCGTTTAGGAGTTTTAAGAAATGAAGGTAAAGCGACAACGGCTCAAATTTCGATGGCGAAGAGAAACAATGTTGATATGGCAATTAATATCGCTCGTGAAGCCAGACAAATATTAGGCGGAATGGGAATTACGGGTGAATATTCAATTATGAGACACATGATGAATTTAGAATCGGTGATTACTTATGAAGGAACCCACGACATTCACTTGTTAATTACAGGAGCTGATATTACCGGAATTCCAGCATTCAAATAGTAGTTAACAATTATTAAAGTATTGATAAAATTGATAGCAAAAGCTTCTTGGAAACGAGAAGCTTTTTTACTTTTGTCTAAAATTTACAAACATGGATATCCAATCTATAAATAGGAGTATTGAAACTCAAAAAAGTGCCTTATTACAGCATTCTTTATACGAAAAAGTAGAAACGATTGAAGACTTACATTGTTTTCTAGAAAGTCACGTTTATGCCGTTTGGGATTTCATGTCTTTGTTGAAAGCATTACAATCAAAATTGACTTGTACCACAACGCCATGGATTGCTTCGAAAAACCCAGAAACTCGTTATTTAATTAATGAAATTGTTTTGGCAGAAGAATCGGATTTGACTTTGGACGGAAAAAGACAAAGTCATTTTGAAATGTACCTTGATGCAATGACTTCTTGTGGTGCCAATACGGAACAAATCAATAATTTTATTGAGAATGTAGTTGCTACACAAAATATATTTGTATCTATAAAACAAAGTGATTTACATCCAAATATAAAAGCTTTTTTAGATTTCACATTCAGAGTTATTGAGGAAGGAAAACCGCATGAAATTGCTGCCGCATTTACCTTTGGAAGAGAAGATTTAATTCCAGCGATGTTCACTGAAATTTTAAGAAATTTTGAAGCGAACTTCCCTGAAACTGATTTAAGTAAATTGATTTATTATTTTGAAAGACATATAGAATTGGACGCTGACGAACATGGTCCAATGGCTATGAAAATGATCACGGAACTATGTGAAAACAGTGAAACTAAGTGGAAGGAAGTGGAGGAAATCTCAAAATTAGCACTTGAAAAACGCATCGGACTTTGGGATGCAATTGAAGAAAAAATAGTAAAATCAGAAACCGAATTGGTTTAATTCTAATAAAAAAGCGAGATACTCATCTCGCTTTTTTTATGCTTCGGGGGCTAATTCAATTTCAAGTCCTTCTATATCTTCGGTAATATGTATTTGACATCCCAAGCGGCTGTTGGGTTTAACATTGAAAGCTTCGGAAAGCATGGCTTCCTCATCATCGCCTTTTTCGGGAATTTCTACTGAATTTAGAACATAGCATTGACAAGAGGCGCACATGGCCATACCGCCACAAATTCCAATAGTACCTTCAGGAGCTAATTCATACATTCGAACTACTTCCATAACGTTTAAATTCATATCGGTAGGAGCGAGGACTTCGTGAGTAACGCCTTCGCGATCGGTAATTTTTATTGTGATATCTGCCGACATAATTAATCTATAGATTTTACAACTTGTTTTTCGGCTTCTTTTCGAGTTCCATCAAATCCGTCAACACCAGAAACGGTAGTGTATTTCAGCACGTATTTTTTTCCTGGATTCATTCTTTGGTAAACACTTTGTACCATTAAAGTCGCTTCATGGAATCCGCACAAAATAAGTTTTAATTTACCCGGATAGGTATTTACATCGCCAATAGCATAAATTCCTGGAATATTGGTTTGATAATCCAATGAGTTGTCTACTTTAATGGCATTTTTTTCAATTTCTAATCCCCAATTGGCTATTGGTCCTAATTTTGGGGTTAACCCAAATAATGGAATAAAGTAATCTGTTTCGGTAGTAATTTTTTCACCATTGGTTTCAATGATTACCGATTCTAATTGATCTTTACCATTAAAACCTATGATTTCTCCTGGAGTAATTAGTTTTATTTTTTCTAATTCTTTCAATTCTTGAACTTTTTCAACTGAGTCTAAAGCTCCACGAAATTCATTTCTACGATGAACTAATGTTACGCTAGAAGCTACATTTGAAAGGAAAATACTCCAATCCAAAGCGGAATCTCCACCACCTGAAATGACTACTTTTTTATTTCTAAATTTTTCGGGATCTTTCACAAAATATTCAATTCCACGATCGTTTTGTTCGTAGAATTCAATTCCTTCAAGTTGTGGTTTTCTTGGTTCGAAACTTCCCAATCCACCCGCAATTGCAACTGAATTGGCATGGTGTTTTGTTCCTTTATTTGTAGTAACAATGAAAGTTCCATCTTCTAGTTGGTCAATGGTTTCAGCAACTTCATTCAAGGTAAATCCAGGTTGAAATTGCTTTATTTGTTCCATTAAATTGGTAACTAAGTCACCGGCTAAAACAGACGGAAATCCTGGAATATCAAATATTGGTTTTTTAGGATATAACTCGGAAAGTTGCCCTCCAGGTTGAGGTAAACCATCAATGATGTGGCATTTTAACTTTAAAAGCCCGGCTTCAAATACAGTGAATAATCCTGTAGGGCCAGCGCCAATGATGAGAATATCCGTTTCAATCATTTTAAAATTATAATTTAATATTGGTTTTAACCAAAATTATTAATCAACATTTGTTACCGTTTCAATTTGTGGCGCAAACTTTTTAATGGTAGTTTCCACGCCCATTTTTAGTGTCATTTGATTCACGCTACAACCCACGCAAGCACCTTGTAATCGAACTTTCACATGTTTGCCATCTTCAATTGAAATCAATGCGATATCGCCACCATCAGAATTTAGAAAAGGTCTAATTTCTTGAAGTGCATTTTCTACGCTTGTTGTTAATTCTTCTATTGTCATAATTTCTATTGTTCCAATTAGACGAAATAAATTATTTTTTTACCGCTGAACAGCCTGCCATTGTTGTTATTTTAACAGCTTCTGTTGGAGGTAGATTTTCATTTCTATTTACCACTTCCTGAACTACATTTCTAGTAATTTCTTGGAAAACTTTTTCAATAATTGAACCTTCTTGTAAAGCTGCTGGTCTTCCTATATCTCCAGCTTCACGAATAGATTGTACTATTGGAACTTCCCCAAGGAAAGATACATTTAAATCTTCAGCTAGGTTTTTTGCGCCTTCTTTTCCAAAGATATAATATTTATTTTCTGGCAATTCTTCAGGAGTGAAGTAGGCCATATTTTCTATAATTCCTAAAACAGGAACATTGATGCTATCTGAAGTAAACATTGCAACTCCTTTTTTTGCGTCAGCAAGAGCAACAGCTTGCGGAGTACTCACTACTACAACCCCAGTTATTGGTAACGATTGAACTATAGAAAGGTGAATATCTCCTGTTCCCGGAGGTAAATCAAGCAACATAAAATCCAATTCTCCCCAATCAGCATCAAATATCATTTGGTTCAACGCTTTTGAAGCCATTGGTCCACGCCAAATAACTGCTTGACTTGGAGAAGTGAAAAACCCTATCGATAGCATTTTTATCTCGTAGCTTTCAACAGGTTTCATTTTTGATTTTCCGTCAACGGTAACTGAAATTGGTTTTTCCGATTCTACATCAAACATAATTGGCATCGAAGGGCCGTAAATATCAGCGTCTAAAATACCAACTTTGAATCCCATTTTTGCTAATGTAACAGCTAAATTTGCGGTAACAGTAGATTTTCCAACACCACCTTTTCCAGAAGCTATTGCAATAATATTTTTCATTCCCGGAACTGCCTTTCCTTTAATTTCATTAGGCTCAGGGACTACAACAGTAGATTTTATTTGGATTTTTGCATCAGCAGAAACCAACTCGTGAATGGTTTTTTTGATATCGTCTTCAGCTCTTTTTTTAATATGCATCGCAGGAGTGCTTAACACTAAATCGATAATTACTTCATCTCCAAATGTGACTACATTTTTTACTGCGCCACTCTCCACCATATTTTTACCTTCTCCCGCAATTGTGATTGTTTCTAATGCTTTGAGAATGTCTTTTTTATCTAATTTCATATTCTTTTTCTTGATCAAAATCAATTGTAAATTTCGACTACAAAGATAGCTTGAAAAGTTTGTTTATAAAAATCTAAAAAGGATAAGATTATTATTTTTCGTTGATCCAATCATTGATTTTATTTTCCAATAATGCCAATGGTAAAACCCCAGATTCTAATACTTTTTCGTGGAATTTCTTAATATCAAATTTAGCTCCCATTTTTTCAGATGCTTTTTTACGCAATTCCATAATTTTCAGTTGTCCAATTTTATAAGATAAAGCCTGTCCTGGAATGGCCATGTAGCGTTCAATTTCAGCCGTAATACTTGCTTCACTTTCAGCTTCATTTTCTAACGAGTACTTAATTGCTTGTTCTCTTGTCCAGCCTTTGGTGTGGATTCCAGTATCTACAACCAGCCTAATTGCGCGGTGCATTTCGTTTCCTAACATCCCAAAATATTGATAAGGATCTTTGTATAATCCTAATTCAGACCCTAAACTTTCAGTGTACAATGCCCAGCCTTCACCATAAGCACCAAACCAATTGAATTTTCTAAAATCAGGTAATTGTTGGTTTTCTTGTTGTAATGATATTTGAAAATGATGCCCTGGAATTGCCTCATGCAAAAACAAATCTTCATCACCATAAAGATTATAATTTACTACATCAGGAATTGGCACATAAAAAGTTCCAGGTCGAGATCCATCAGCGGCACCTTGAACATATTCCGCACTTGCCGAAAGTTCTCTGAAAGCTTCGGTTCTCTTAATTTGGAATTTAGTTTTTGGTTGTAGAGAAAACAATTTGTCGACATTTGGTTTTATTCTTGTATAAATACTTTCAAAATTAGCAATTACTTCTTCTGGTTTTTTGAAAGGTTTTAGCTCTTTTTTATTTCGAACTTCGTCAAAAAACGATAGTAAAGTCCCTTTGTAACCCACTTGAGCTTTCACTTTTTCCATTTCTAGTTTTATGCGAGCCACTTCTTTTAATCCCAATTCATGAATTTCTTCAGGTGAAGTATTGGTAGTTGTCCATTGTTTTACACAAGCCGCATAATATTCTTTTCCGTATGGCAAACTTCCAATTCCACTTGTATTTCTTGACGCAGGAAGGTATTCTGATTTTAAAAACTGCGTCATTTTTTGAAATTGTGGAATCAATTTATTTGTAATTGTAGTTTTATATTTTTCTGTTAAATCCTTTTTTACAGTATCTGAAAAGGAAGTTGGCATCGTTTTTATTGTAGAATAAAATAGGTTGTCCTCTATTTTTGAAGTAATCATATCTTCAAATTCTGGAATTACTTTAACGGTTAATGCCTTTGGTAAAACCACTCCTTTTGCAATTCCTTTTTTCATGTAAACCATTGCAGAATCTATCCAAACAGAATACAAATCCATTCTTTTCAAGAAGTTTCTGTAATCTTTTTCTGTTTTAAACGGTTGTCCAGCAGTTCCTCCAGCATATTGTCCCATCGTTAAATGAGTACCCCAAAATTGATGTATAGGAATTAAATTTGTAGGTTGAGCAAGTAGTTCTTTGCCTACGCCAATTTCCCATTTTATGATTTCATAACTGATTTTTTCTTCCGGAGTTAGCTTTGTTTCATCCACTTTTGAAAGTTCGGTTTCAAATTTATCATAAAACGCTTTTTGCTTTAGTCTGAAACTATCGGTCATTTCAAATTGCAATTGATCGTTGAATTGACTCTGTCCATTTAGCGTTGCATCTAATGGGTTTAGCTCGTTTTTTCCATCAAAATAACTTTTTGTCAATGCGGTAAAATCAACCGATTTTTCTTCTGATTTGCAATTGATTAATAACACTGAAATTGAAATAGCGATAAAAAGTAAAGTATATTTTTTCATAATTTTTTATAAGTTAATTCTAGATTTAAAGATATAAATTATTTGAATTAAGGGCTAATTTTATAATTAATATTTGCCTAATTCTAGCCGTGATAAACTCTTGAGGCGATAATTTTTCCTTCTTTCACAATCAATACTTCTGCTACAAGCATATTTTCTTCGCCATCAACCGAACGAATATATTCCATAAATACCCGATCCCCATTTGCGGTAAGCGATGTAACTTTGTAATTTAAACTTGGTAAACGGTCAAAAGCATCCTGCCACCATTCACGCAAAGCTGGTTTCCCAATTATCATTCCTTGTGTTTCGGGCTTTCGAATTTTTAATTTTGGGCTATAATGTTCGGCATCATCGTCATAAAGTGATAATAATTGCTCTAAATTGTGATTATTGAATGCATCAAACCATTTGAAGGCGATAGATTGAAGGTTTTCGGGTGTCATAAATGATATTATATTAAAATTCCCGCTAAATTTTAGCAGGAATTTTTATTATTAAGGAATTAAAACTAAGCGTTTTTCAAATTTATAATTTCTTGCTCGGTTAACTTTCTCCAGTTGCCTCTTGGCAAATTTTTCTTCGTTAATCCAGCAAATGCAACGCGGTCAATTCGCAAAACATCATAATTGAAATGTTCAAAAATAGAACGTACCACTTTAATATTGGAAGAGCGTAATTTTAATCCTACTTCACTTTTTGCTTCTCCTTCAATGTAGCTCACATCTTCAACAAAAACGCGGTGCCCATCTAAAACTAAGCCTTTATTTATCTTTTCTAAATCTTCGTATTTCAAATTTTTATCCAATGAAACTTGGTATATTTTTGAAGATTTTTGATTTGGCAAAGTGAATTTTCGGATCATATCGGTGTCATTTGTAAACAATAACAAACCGGTTGTATTCTTATCCATTCTTCCAACAGCGCCAATTTTTGCCGTGGTAGAACCTTTAACCAACTCAAGTACATTTCTATATTCCTGACCTTCGTCTAAAGCTGTTGTAAAATTTTTAGGCTTGTTCAACAAGATGTATTCTTTTTTTTCTGGAGTTAATACATTTCCGTCAAAATTCACAATATCGCCTGGTTTTACAAGGTAACCCATTTCAATAACTGGAACGCCGTTCACTTTCACATTCCCAGATTGAATATAAATATCGGCATCACGTCTTGAACAAACTCCAGAATTGGAAATGTATTTATTCAAACGTATTTCGTCTTTTGCTTTTTGACGTTTTGGTGCTTGATTTGGTTTTTTCTCTACTTTTTCAGCAGCAAGTTCAGCTACTTTAGCATTTACTTTTACTTTTTTAGGACCTTGTGCCCGTTTTTGCATCGCAGGTTTTGGCTTGTTAGAATTTGGTCTTGAACTATTTGTTCTTGAACCACTTCTTTTATTATTGCCTTCCTTGTTATTCATAATATTCTATAATTTTTGCAAATATACCATTTATAAATTTGACAATCTATAATTGAGAATTTAAAGCTATTAATATTGAAATAGTTTTAAAATAATGAAACAATCTTGTGCCAGAAATAAACAACGATGCTAGGATTTATCAGAATAATGCAAAAAACTCCTGAAACAATTAGAAATTTAAGCACGTTGTGAAGTAATAAATAATGCTCTTTAGTATCTGATTTCCAAAGTTTTAATAAAAATAGTAACAATATCAGCAAACAAGAATAGAAATATAAATCCATATTTCCGATTTCAAATTTTTCAATTAATAGAAAAACTGGAATGATTGTTAAAATCGTTAATAGCGTTATGATTTTTTTGGAAGTTAATTCGCCATACAAAATCGGAATGGTTTTATAATCGTTGGCCAAATCACCTTTTATATTTTCTAAATCTTTAATCATTTCCCGAATTAGAATTAGTAAAAACAAGAAAGTGGCATGACAAATAATCACTTCATAAAAATTCTTGTAATATAAAAGAAGGGCAAAAAAGGGCAAAATTGCCATTAATGTAGCCATCAAATTTCCAATAACCACGAATTTTTTGACTTTATGAGAGTAAAACCAAATCAGAAAAATATAAACGGAAAAATATAAAAAGGCACGCCAAGAAATGAAAATGGCTAAAAATGCAACTGCAAAATTCAGAGTGAAATAAACACTTAATTTTGTTTTTTGACTCACTAATCGGTCTAATGTTGATTTATTCGGCCGATTGATTAAGTCTTTTTTACTGTCATAAAAACTATTAATTATGTAACCTGATGCTATTGTAAGTGCTGTAGCTATTACGATTAGCAATAAATAGATATCCAGAATTACATATAATGGTTTTTTTTCGGGTGCCAATATAAAAATTGCCGAAAGATATTGTGCAAGAATGATTATTGGAATATTGTAGCCACGAATTACGGAAAACAAACTCACAATTTTCATTATTAAAAGTTTGCTTTTTCTGTTCATCCTTAATTTTTTATTGGAAAAGGAAATCTAAAATTGGTAAACGACTTCTAATTTGTAATCTTTTAATGAAGCTTTGGCTTTTTCTAAATCTTCAGTAAAACCAAGGATATAGCCACCGCCGCCAGAACCACAAAGTTTTAAATAGTAATCGTTGGTATCGATTCCTTTTTGCCAAATTCCGTGGAATTGTTCTGGAATCATAGGCTTGAAATTATTCAAAACAACTTTTGAAAGTTTTTTGGTATTTTGAAATAACGATTGAACGTCTCCGCCAAGGAAGTTTTCCACACAAGCGTCTGTATATTTGATGAATTGTGATTTCAGCATGGTTCTAAAGCCTTTGTCTTTAAGGTTTTCCATGAAAATATTCACCATTGGTGCAGTTTCTCCTATAATGCCTGAGTCCAATAAAAAGACCGCTCCTTTTCCATTCACGCTTTGTGTTGGAATTCCAGTTGCCTCAATATTATCTTTAGAATTGATTAATATAGGAATGCTTAAATAGCTATTTAAAGGGTCTAAACCGGAACTTTTACCATGAAAAAAAGATTCCATTTGCGAGAAAACACTTTTTAAAGTAAGCAGTTTTTCACGTGTTAAATTCTCTAATACGGTAATTTTATTTTGTGCATATTTATCATAAATAGCAGCTACAAGTGCGCCGCTACTACCTACGCCGTAACCTTGAGGAATGCTTGAATCAAAATACATTCCGTTATCGACATTGTTTTTTAAGGTCAATATATCAAAAGTTACTAAATCGGGCTGTTCCGTTTGAAGGGATTCTAAATAAGTTACAAATCGTTTCAAATTTTCATTTGATTTTTTTGCTCCCTCTGAAGAATTCTTATCGGTTTTTAGCGCGCCATTATAAAAATTATAAGGAATAGAAAGGCCTTTGGAATCTTGAATAATTCCGTATTCACCAAAAAGTAATATTTTAGAATAAAATAATGGTCCTTTCATTTTTTTAAATTTTGGTTGCCCCAAATCCAATTTCATCACAAATGTACTGACCATTTTGACAATAGCCAACTAAATTGTTCTTAATTAATGTTAAAACTTCATCCTTTACGTTTTCTGGGTACAACACGTGCACATTTGCACCGGCATCTAAAGTGAAGCAAACGGGAATTTGAGTTTCATTTCTGAATTTCCAAATCGCGTTAATTATCTCTAAAGTGTTCGGTTTCATAAGGATAAAATAGGGAAGCGAAGTCATCATCATGGCGTGTAATGTTAGCGCTTCACTATCCACAATTTTGATAAATTCACTTAAATCACCACTTTCAA
>CANKZE010000046.1 GCA_947488545.1 Bacteroidota bacterium | reverse complement strand
CAACAGGTGCTTACAAGAGAGCAGCTCGTTTGAGAAAAAACACAAAAATGAGTATTTATAACTCTATTTTTATGGATTATCCAGAAGGTCTTCACATTGATAGTTCAGGAAGTGCTTTGAATGGAGCCGCTGAGTTAAATGCATTGAACAATGAATTACAATTCAGAAACAATATTTTAGCTGGTATCACTACTCCTACAAAAATTGTTCAAGTGAGCACAAGTAATAACAACCCAAGTTTCAATATTGCTAACTGGTTTAACGCTTCAAACAATAATGGTTTAACAACTCCAATTACAAATGCAGGTATATTAATTTTACCATATAATAATGCAGATGGAAGTGTTTATACTGGATTGGATTACAGACCAGGAAGTTCATCAATTGCAGTAACTGGTGGTGGGTTATCATTTTTAGATACTAATACATTTACTACAGTAGATACAGCTTCTTTGAAATCATATCCAAACCCATTCAACACTAGCTTCAGATTAAGTTTTGAATCTACAAGTACTGATGAGGTAAGCGTGAATGCTTATGATTTAACTGGAAGATTAATGGAATCTCACAAAATGAATTACAATGATGTTAACAATCAAGAATTTGGTTCTAACTACCAATCTGGAATGTACATTATAGTATTGAAACAAGGAGAAATTTCTAAATCTTTCCGAGTAATCAAAAGATAATCAATAGTAAGAATTATAAAAGCCCTGCTAAGCAGGGCTTTTTTTATGGGCCGAAGTAAATTTTCTAATATTAATGAATTGTTTTTTTAGTGTTACCAAATCATCACTAAAATAAAATAGTATTAATTGTGTTTTTGAATTGTTTTATATTTACATTTATATTAATAATTGAATTAATTTTGCATTATGAAGAAGAAAGACATTCGAATTCTATTAGTTGACGATGATGCAGATATCCTAGAAATTGTAGGGTATAATTTATCTCAAGAAGGCTACCAAATTTCTACCGCAATAAATGGTAGAGAAGCTATTGCAAAAGCTAAAAAAGTACTTCCCCATTTGATCATCATGGATGTAATGATGCCCGAAATGGATGGAATGGAAGCGTGCGAAAACATTCGTAAAATCCCAGAATTAAGTAATGTAATTATCACTTTCTTAACTGCTAGAAGCGAGGATTATTCTCAAGTTGCAGGTTTTGACGCTGGCGCGGATGATTACATCACTAAACCTATCAAGCAAAAATTATTAGTTAGTAAAGTAAAAGCCCTTCTTAGACGATTAAAAGAAACCGAAAAAGATTCTGAAACACTGAATGTAGGCGGAATAGAAATAAATCGTGAAGAATATAAAATTATAAAAGACAATATTGAAATAGTTTTACCTCGAAAAGAGTTTGAATTGTTTTATTTATTAGCCACTAAACCTGGAAAAGTATTTAAACGTGAAGAAATTTTAGATAAAGTTTGGGGTAATGATGTTATTGTTGGAGGCAGAACTATCGATGTCCACATAAGAAAATTAAGAGAAAAAATTGGAGATGATTTTTTCAAAACTATAAAAGGAGTGGGCTACAAGTTTGAAGTATAAATGAATTTAAAAAATAAAGAAACTTTTCGATTTGCGTTTATTACGGCATTGCAAATAACCTTTTTTGCAACATTGCTTGTAGGTATCTTAACTTATTTTTTTCATCAATTTTCCTTACTTTTCTGCTTGATATTTGCAATTTTAGTAGCGCTTAGTTCCTTTATTTTACTTACTATAAAAGTCCAGCTTTTTATTTTCCGAAAGGTGAAAAAGATATACGATGATTTTTCTTTTTTGGAGTCATCAACTATTATTAACAAATCTTCCGCTACCGATTTAAATATAATTTCTAGAGAGGTTTCCAAATTTGCTTCCGATAAAAAATTAGAAATTGAAGCTTTAAAAGTGCGTGAAGAATACCGTAGGGAATTTCTAGGAAACATTTCTCACGAATTAAAAACCCCGCTATTTACCGTTCAAGGTTATGTTTCAACCCTACATGATGGGGGTTTTAAAGATAAAACTATCAGAAAAAAATACTTGACTCGAGCTTTAAACGGTGTAGATAGATTAATTCACATTGTTGAAGATTTAGATACTATTTCTAAGCTTGAAATTTCTGATGAGCCGATTACAAAAACGACTTTTGATATTATTCCACTGATTCAAAATGTCATGGATTTATTGGAAATGAAAGCCAATAAAAAGGACATCTTAATGACATTTGATGATAAATATACCAAACCAATTTTCGTTTTAGGGAATTATGAAAAAATCCAACAAGTGGTTACCAATCTAATTGAAAATTCAATTAAATATGGTAAAACTGGAGGTTCAACAGAAATTGGTTTTGAAGATGCCAACAATCGAATTCAAATAGACATTAGAGATAACGGTGAGGGTATCGATTCGAAACACATTCCTAGATTGTTTGAACGTTTTTTTAGAGTCGATAAAAGTGGTTCTAGAAATGAAGGAGGTTCCGGACTTGGATTGGCAATCGTAAAACATATTATTGAAGCCCACAACGAAAAAATCATTATTCAAAGCGAACTTGGAAAAGGTTCTCAATTTTCATTTACCCTTCAAAAGAGTGAAGAATTAGATGCTTAAAATCTAATATTATCCTATTATATTACTTATTTTTGCAAAAAAATTCAGCAAACTGTGGGAAGCAAAAATAAATTAAAAAGGTTTAAAGAAAACGATACATTTAGTAATGTATTCCAACCTACAAGAGAAGAAGTAGTTACCGACCAATTTTCACTTAAAGGAAAGTGGAACCAAGATTATTTCAAAAACAATAACCCAATTGTTTTAGAACTTGGATGTGGAAAAGGAGAATATTCTGTTGGTTTGGCCGAGAAATTTCCTGATAAAAACTTCATTGGAATAGATCTTAAAGGAGCTCGTTTTTGGCGTGGTGCTAAAACTGCTGCTGAAACTGGCTTGACAAATGTGGCGTTTATTCGTACCCAAATCGAATTAATTAATCATATTTTCAGTGAAAATGAAGTTGACGAAATTTGGATTACCTTCCCTGATCCCCAAATAAAGTACAAGCGTACCAAACACCGAATGACCAATTCTCAATTTTTAAAGTTGTATAAAAAAGTGCTAAAATCCGAGGGAGTTGTTAATCTAAAAACAGATAGTGAATTCATGCACGGTTATACTTTAGGGCTGATACACGGTGAAGGACATGAGGTGATTTATTCCAATCATAATGTATATGTAAACGAAGGAAGTCCAGAGGAAGTGACTGGTTTACAGACATTTTACGAAAAACAATATTTAGAAATTAACAAAGCAATTACGTATATTCGTTTTAAAATTAAATAACATTTGGACTTTTTATTGCCCCTTTTTTTAGGTTTTGCAATAGCTGTAATTGGGATTTTGCCTCCGGGTTTAATTAATATGACCGCTGCAAAAGTGAGCGTAGTTGACGGAAGAAATGAAGCTATTTCTTTTGCAATTGGGGCATCAGTTATTGTTTTTTTTCAAACCTATATTGCAATTCAATTTGCCAAATTTATCAATAGTAGGCAAGACATAATTACGTTACTTCAAGAAATCGGATTATTTCTATTTATAGCAATCACAATTTTTCTTTTTTGGACAGCAAGAAAACCAAAAAAAGAGAAACAAGAAATTAAACTTCACAGTAAGTCAAATCGGTTTTTTCTAGGAATGCTAATTTCTGCATTAAATTTATTTCCAATTCCTTTTTACGTATTTGTAAGCGTTTCTTTATCAAGCTATGGTCTTTTTTACTTCAATTCATTACATGTTTATTCTTTTGTTTCTGGAGTTGTAATAGGATCTTTTACTGGTTTTTATTTGTACATTCTGTATTTTAAAAATCATCAAAGTAAGAGCGATTACCTTATTAAAAATGGGAATTTCATTATTGGAAGCATCACCGGATTGATTTCATTGGTAACTTTATTCAAACTCATAAATACTTTTTGGACATAAAAATGCCTGCAACAAACGATAGTTTTTTTGAAAGAGTTTATGAAGTAGCTCGCCAAATTCCTTATGGGAAAGTGACTTCTTATGGCGCAATTGCAAAGGTACTTGGTGCTGCCCGCTCAGCGCGAATGGTTGGCTGGGCGATGAACGCTTCCCATAATTTAGAAGATGTTCCTGCGCATCGTGTGGTTAATAGAAGCGGACTTTTAACTGGAAAACACCATTTTGATGGAACCAATTTGATGCAGCAACTTCTAGAAAGCGAGGGAATCGAAGTGAGAGAAAATCAAATTGTAGATTTTGAAAAGCATTTTTGGACGCCTGAAATAAAAGCTATTTAAGCTGCATTGGTTTTAATTGGCTTGATATTTTTTAATTCACTTTCTTTTGAATTTTTTTCTTCTTCTAAATCGAAATCATCTTGAAGTCCAAGCCAAAATTTTGGAGAAGTTCCAAAAAATATTGAAAGGCGTAATGCCGTGTCTGCTGTAATTCTGCGTTTTCCCTTTATAATTTCACTAACCCTAGTTTGTGGTATAAATGTCTCTTTCGATAATCTATAAGCTGAAATTTCTAAAGGTTCTAAAAATTCTTCTTTTAAAATTTCGCCGGGATGTATGTTTTTTAAATTTTCCATATTTTTTAATTTAATGATAATCTAATATTTGAACTTCGTAGGCGTTGTCATTTTCCCAATTAAAAATAATTCGCCATTGATTATTAATTCTAATGCTGAACAAACCAGAATAATTTCCACTTAATTTTTCTAAATGATTTGATGGTGGAATTCGTAAGTCAGAAATATTCTGAGCATTATTAATCATTCTTAATTTTCTTCTCGCAACATTTTGAATTTCAAAAGGCAATTTTCTTGAAGCAATCCCATTCCAAATTTTCTCCGATTCTCTATCGCCAAAACTTTTTATCATTACTCCTGCGTTACATTACTAACGTCAAAGGTAAGTATTATTTTTATTAAATCAAATAGTAGAAAATTATATTATCATTTCTTCTACTTTGAACTATCTTTGTATTTCATTTTTTTTCAAAATTATCTCTTTAATAAGTATGCTTCAAGTCGAAAATATTACTTTTAGTTATGACAAAAATAAAGTCATAAAAAACATCAATTTTTCAGTTAGTAAAGGTCAGAATATTGCAATTATTGGCGAAAGCGGATGTGGTAAAAGTACGCTCTTAAAATTGATTTATGGTTTGTATGATTTAGATGAAGGGCAGATATTTTGGAATGAAAATGAAGTTTTAGGGCCAAAATTTTACCTTGTTCCCGGAATGCCTTTCATGAAATATTTAGCTCAAGATTTTGATTTGATGCCCTTTATCACTGTAGCTGAAAATGTTGGGAAATATCTTTCAAACATCTATCCCGAGAAAAAGCAAAGCCGAATAAACGAATTATTAGAAATTGTTGAAATGACAGATTATTCTAATGTGAAAGCTAAATTTCTAAGCGGGGGACAGCAACAAAGAGTGGCGTTAGCAAAAGTATTGGCCCTAGAGCCAGAAATATTATTACTGGATGAACCGTTTAGTCAGATTGATAATTTTAGAAAAAATTCTTTACGAAGAAAACTTTTTTCCTATTTAAAATCGAAAGATATTACTTGCTTGGTTGCGACACACGATAGTTCCGATTCGCTTTCATTTGCCGATGAAACTATAGTTTTGAATGCTGGTGAAATTGTAATTAAAGAAAAATCCGATCATTTGTATAAACATCCCATTAATAAATATGTAGCAGCACTTTTTGGGGATGTAAACGAACTTAAATTATCAGAATTAGTTGAAATTGAGAATGCAGATGAAACTTTATTATTATTTCCACACCAATTAAAAATAGTGGAATCGGGAAATTTAAAAGTAAAAATCAAACATTCGTATTTCAAAGGAAGTCACTTTTTAATTGAGGCTGAAGCCAATGGAAATTCGATTTTCTTTGAACATGATGCGGAATTAAAAATAAATTCAGAAGTTTTCTTAACTAAAATAAAATAAACTTAACTTTGAATGTTTTCAATTTAAAAATGTAACTATGTATCATTCTAAAATTTCAGGATTGGGTTTTTATGTCCCTTCAAATACCGTAACTAATGATGATTTGTCGAAAATCATTGATACTAACGATGAATGGATTCAAGAAAGAACAGGAATTCAAGAGCGACGTCACATTATAAATGGAGAAGATACTACCACTACAATGGGGGTAAAAGCAGCAAAAATCGCTATTGAACGTGCTGGAATTTCAAATGATGAGATTGACTTTGTAATTTTTGCAACATTAAGTCCCGATTATTATTTTCCTGGACCCGGAGTTTTAGTTCAACGAGATTTGGGGTTGAAAACAGTAGGAGCATTAGACGTTAGAAACCAATGTTCCGGATTCGTATATGCGCTATCGGTTGCCGATCAATATATTAAAACCGGTATGTACAAAAATATTCTAGTAATTGGTTCCGAAGTTCAATCCACAGGTTTAGATATGACCACAAGAGGTCGTGGCGTTTCAGTAATTTTTGGTGATGGAGCTGGGGCTGCAATTGTAAGTCGTGAAGAAGATTTAACAAAAGGAATTTTATCTACACATTTGCATTCAGAAGGTGTTCATGCCGAAGAATTAATAGTGAAAGCGCCAGGAATGGGAGGAAGATGGGTTACCGATATTATTGCTGATAACGATCCTGATGACGAAAGTTATTTTCCCTACATGAATGGACAATTTGTTTTCAAAAACGCAGTTGTTCGTTTTAGTGAAGTAATTAATGAGGGCTTGGAAGCCAATAATTTGAAAGTTTCCGATATTGATATGTTGATTCCGCATCAAGCAAATTTGAGAATTTCTCAGTTTATTCAAAAGAAATTCGGTTTAACCGACGACCAAGTTTTCAATAATATTCAAAAATATGGCAATACAACGGCCGCTTCTATTCCAATTGCTTTAACGGAAGCTTGGGAACAAGGAAAAATAAAATCGGGAGATACAGTTGTTCTAGCAGCCTTCGGAAGTGGATTTACTTGGGCGAGCGCTATTATTAAATGGTAATTATACTATTTTTTCAATAAAAGATTTAGCATAATTTTTATCTTTTTGGATTTGAGCTTTTAATAAATCTATAGAAGTAAATTTTTCTTCGTCACGAATTCTTGCAATTACTGAAACCGATATTTGAGTGTTGTATAAATCGGCATTAAAGTCTAGAAAATGCACTTCAATCGATAAATTCTCACCATTTACTGTTGGATTCAATCCAATATTCATTATACCAAAAACGGTTTTTTCCTGCAAATGGCTTTTTACAACATAAACGCCATTCTTCGGAATTAACTTATAGTTTTCTTCAATTTTTATATTGGCAGTAGGAAATCCGATGGTTCGTCCCAATTGTTTCCCCTGAATTATTTTCCCAGATAATAAATAATCGTAGCCCAAATATTCATTGGCAACAGCCATAGTTCCATTTGCAATAGCGTTTCTAATTTTTGTTGAACTCACAGATACAGAATCTATTTCTTGCGCAGAAATTTGTTCTACCTCAAAACCATATTTTTCCCCAAACAGAATTAAATCTTCAATATTTGCTGCTCTATTTTTTCCAAATCGATGGTCGTAACCAATGATGATTTTTTGAATATTGAAGGCATCAACCAAAATTGTTTTCACAAACTCTTCCGCAGATAAATTGGAGAATTCTTTGTCAAATTGATGAATTACTAAATTATCCAACCCCATTTTTTCAAGCAAACAACTTTTTTCGCCAATGGTATTTAATAGTTTGATGGAAGATGTTTCGTGTAAAACCATCCTTGGATGTGGAAAAAAAGTAAGAATTAAGCTCTCGCAATCGGCGTTTTTTGTTTCTTGAATTAGTTTTTCAATTATTTTTTGATGACCAATATGAACCCCATCAAAAGTTCCAATAGTTACTATTGTTTTTTTTGCTGAATTAAATTGGCTAATTGAAGAAAATACTTTCAAGATACTGGTTTTATTTTTGTGCAAATTTAGAAGATTATATCCTATTTCATACTATTTAAATTTCAATCTGTAGATATATTAATTAATTTGATTTCAATAAAATTAAATTAACTAGTCTTTATATAATCAAGAGTCTTCAATCTCAAATTTTAAATTATCCTTATAAATAATTAATTTAAATTGAGAATATCATAGCTTATTTTTTTATTAATTTAGAATTATAATTTAAAATAAATACTATATTTGACAACTTTTAGATTTTAAAACCACTATTATAATGACTAAAAAATTACTTTTTTCGCTAACACTTACATTGTTTTTTTTAAATGTAAATTCACAAAACACCCAGGTTTGGACAAAGCACAATAACAATTTGGGAAAAATCACTCTCGATAAATCGGCTACAAGAGACAATTTCCCAAAAGCTTTCCAACTATTCGATTTAAATATTAATCCTTTACGCCAAGAGTTATTTTCAGTAATAAATAAAGGAGGAAAAAGCACCACCATTATTTCATTGCCAAATGCCGACGGTCAAATGGAATTATTTGAAGTAAATGATGCTTCAAATTTTGATGCAGAATTGCAGGCTAAATACCCTGAAATTAGAGCTTATTCTGGTAAAGGAATTACTGATAGATATGCCACCTTGAAACTTAGTATTTCTCCTCAGGGAATTCAAACTATGGTTTTTAGAACCGGTAAAGAAAATGAGTTTATAGAGCCTTATTCTGATGACCATTCAGTTTATGCGGTTTTCAAATCTCAAAGAAGTAAAAGTACGGGTTGGAATTGCTCAACTGCAGAAGAAAAGGCGGTAATGGAAACTACTTCAAGATCTGCCGTAGGATCAAACTCAATTCAGTCAAGTGCAGGACAATTAAAAGTAATGCGTTTGGCTCTTTCATGTAATGCGGAATATGCCAACTATTTTGGAGCTACAAGTGCTGCACAATCAGCATTAGTTTTAGCTGCATTCAACAATACATTAACCCGTTGTAACGGAGTTTATGAAAAAGATTTAGGGGTTCATATGAATTTGGTAGCGAGTACTACTAATGTAATTTATTATGTAGCTTCTTCGGATCCTTACACTTCAATGGCAAATTGGAATACTCAATTACAAGTTGCTTTAAACACCACTTTAACTGGAGTAGGAACTACATTATCAGCTAATAATGCAGCTTACGACATCGGTCACATGTTTGGAAAAACTGGTGGTGGTGGAAATGCTGGTTGTATCGGTTGTATCTGTGTTGATGGAATAGATGCTGGTACTGGAGCAACGAAAGGAAGAGGAATTACTTCTCCATCAAACGGAGTTCCTGCGGGAGATACATTTGATATTGATTATGTAGTACACGAAATGGGGCATCAAATGGGAGCCAATCATACTTTTTCAAATGGAAATGAAGGAAGAGGTGTAAATAAAGAAGTTGGTTCAGGTGTAACCATTATGGGATATGCTGGTATTACTAATGAAGATGTTGCGGCAAATTCAATAGATATTTTTCATCAAACTTCAATTGAACAAATTCAAAATAATTTAGCAACTAGACCATGTATCGTTTCTACAAATTTGGTTGATAACGCAACACCTGTTGTTCAACCCGTAAGTGATTTTACTATTCCATTCAGCACTCCTTTTGTTTTAACTGGAGCTGCAACAGATGCAAATGCAACAGATGTTTTAACTTATTGCTGGGAGCAAAATGATGATGGAGGAGCAAATACAGGTCTCAATAGTTCTGCGAGCGAAACTAAAACTATTGGACCAAATTTCTTGACTTGGTATCCTACCGCTTCCCCGTCAAGATATTTCCCAAAAATTGAAAGTATAGTTGCAAATTCAAATACAACTAGTGAAGTTGGTGGAACAGCAGGGTTTTTATCTGAAGCATTAAGCTCAGTTTCTAGAGTATTAAATTTCAGATTAACTGTAAGAGATAATGCTCCCTATAGAGCTACAGCACCTGTAAAAGTAGGGCAAACCAACTACACAGATATGAAAGTTAATGTAACTGCTTCTGCAGGGCCATTTGTTGTAAATGCGCCAAACACTCCAGTTTCATGGGTTGTAGGTTCAAATCAAACCGTAACTTGGGCTGTTGCAGGAACAACTGCAAATAATGTTAATGCTGCCTTTGTAGATATCTTTTTATCAACGGATGGTGGATATACTTACCCAATTCAATTGGCTAGTAAAGTGCCAAATAATGGTACCGCAACTATAACTGTACCGAATAATGCAGGTTCATCAAACAGAATTATGGTTAAAGGATACAAGCATGTATTCTTTGATATATCTAATACTAATTTTACAATTTCAGCACCAACTTCAAGTTTTGCAATTGCCTTTAATGGAATAGCTGAGCAGCAAAACAAACAAGCTTGTCAAGGAGGAAACGTTTCATTTACATTCCCTTATACTGCTTATGCTGGATTTACAGGAACAACAACTTTTGCAGTTACAGGTTTACCTGCGGGGGTAACTGCTACTTTTGCGCAGTCTACTTTGTCAGCAAGTGGAACGGTTTCAATGACAGTTTCTGCTGCTAATACTGCAACAGCTGGATTAGTTCCAATTAATGTTACAGCTACTTCTGGTGCTACTGTAAAAACAGCAACTTTCTATTTTGAAATATTTAATTCAAATTTTGGAACACAAGCGTTAACAAGTCCTGCTGATTTAGCAACAACAATCGATCCATTGGCGGTAGTTTTAACATGGCCAGTTAATATTGCTGCTACTTCTTATGATGTGCAAATTGCTACAAATGCTAATTTCTCAACTATCGTTAGAAATGTAAATGTTACTACAACTAGCTATGCTCCAATAGGATTGTCAAATTCTACTATTTATTATTGGAGAGTTTTACCAAAAAGCCCATCATGTTCTGGAACATTTAGTGCTAGTTATCGATTCACTACAGGTCAATTGACTTGTTTAACAGAAATTGCAACTGACACACCAATTGATATTCCAATTGTTGTAAACACAACGCCATTTATTTCATCAATAACTTTAGCTTCTACAAATTTGGTTACCGATGTGAATGTAACAGTTGATATCAGTCATACTTGGGTAAACGATATGACAATTTCATTAGTTAGCCCAACTGGTACTGAGATTCAATTAGTAGCAAGACCATGTACTAACGCTTCATTATTAGATATTAATGCTACTTTTGATGATTCGGGAAGTACTGTAGTTTGTGGAACAAATCCTGCAATATCAGGAACAGTTAAGCCTATTCAACAGTTATCTGGATTTAATGGTGAACCAATAAATGGGGTGTGGAAATTAAAAGTTCAAGACCCTTACAATGAAGACGGAGGCGCAATTAACAGTTGGAGTTTAAATGTTTGTTCATTGAGTCAAGCAGTTTTGGGTGTTGTTGATAATTCACTGTCTAATTTTGTATTGTATCCAAACCCTAACAAAGGAAATTTTACAGTTCAGTTTGATTCTACATCAAGTAATGAAATTGGAATTTTGGTTCACGACATGAGAGGAAGACTGATATTGAACAATACGTATACTAATACTGGTTTGTTTTCTCAAAACGTTGAGCTTACAAATGTTCAAGCTGGAGTTTACCTTGTAACTGTTCAAGATGGAGACAGAAAAGTAGTTAAGAGAATTGTAATTGAATAATATATATAATTATAATTTAAAAAAAAGAGACTGTTTACGCAGTCTCTTTTTTTTGTTTTATAGCACTACATAATTAGATTTAAAGATGATTTTACCACATAAATTATAAATTAGTTAAGGAATTGTTAGTCATTTATGAAAGTAATTTACAAATCATTTCAATCGATTTCTTAATTTAAATTGTTAAATATTTAACGATACTAATAAAATCATTTAAATAGGCGTTATGGTATAAGAATCAAATGATAATATTCTTAAAAAAGTGATTTATTTTTAATTTTTAATAATTTTAAAAATTATTGATAATTTAATGTAAAAAACATTTTTTTATTTGAACTAAAAAATTAAATTTGCTCTTCACCAAGTTTAAATTAACTTTAGAAATTAAAAAATTATTTAAAATTATCAAAAATTAAAAAAAATGGCAAACGTTAAAAAAGAAAGTGGTTCAAAAGTAGGAGGAATGATCTCAGGAATCATAATTGTAGCATGTGTATTTGTAGGTTATCTTGTTTGGTCTCTTTTAATGGGGGCAGCTTCTAACTTTGAAGGCGGAGATCCTGAAAAAGGTCATCCTTTAAATACTTTAGGTATGGTATATAAAGGAGGATTCATCGTTCCAATTTTATTAGGAATGTTATTAATGGTAATTGTGTTTTCTTTTGAGCGTTTTGCTGTAATTTCAAAAGCGGCTGGAAAAGGAAACTTAGATACATTTATGAAAAATGTACAAAATAATGTAAAAGAAGGAAAAATTGAAGAGGCAATTGCAGCTTGTGACAAACAACAAGGTTCTGTTGCAAATACAATTAAATCTGCATTAGTAAAATACCAAGACGTTAAAAAAGAAGGATTCAATAGCGAAGATGCTGCTGAAACTATCCACAAAGAAATCGAAGAAGCAACTTCACTTGAAATGCCAATGTTAGAGAAAAACATGACTATCATCTCTTCTTTAGTATCATTAGGAACTCTTGGAGGATTGTTAGGAACAGTATCAGGGATGATTAAAGCGTTTGGTGCTTTGGCTTCAGCTGGAACTCCAGACCAAGCAGCTCTTGCAACAGGTATTTCTGAGGCGTTAATTAACACTGCAACAGGTATCTCAACTTCTGTATTGGCAATTATCGCTTACAACTTCTTTACTTCTAAAATTGATGATTTGACTTACTCTATCGATGAGGCAGGTACAACAATTGTAAATACTTACAGAAAATTTAGAGGTAGCTTGAAACAATAATTTTTGATTTTTAGAATCAAATAATAAATAAAATAATGGCTAAAATAAAAATGAAAAAAAAGTCAACATCGACGGATATGACCGCGATGTGTGATGTAGCTTTCTTATTGCTTACTTTCTTTATTTTGACAGCTACAGCAAAAGTGCCTGAGGCATTGCCTGTAGATACGCCTGCTTCTACTGTACAAACTAAATTGCCAGAATCAGATTTGGCAACGATAACTATAGGAAAAGGAAAAGTATTTTTTGACCTTAAAGGAAGAGAAGTTCGTAAAAGAGCACTTCAATTAATGGGAGATAAATACGGTGTGACATTCACGCAAGAGGAAATGGATAAATTTGCTTTAATGGAAGGATTTGGTGTGCCAATCCAAAGTTTGAGTCAAATTATCGCAATGAAAAGCGCGGATAGAAATAAAGCAGAACAACCTGGAGTTCCTAAAGATTCTCTTGACAACCAGTTGAAAGAATGGATTTACAATTCTAGAATTGCAAATATTGAAACCAACGATAAAGAATTGCAAATTGCTATTAAAGGAGATGCAAAAGAAGAGTATCCTGCTATTAAAAAAGTAATGGATATTTTACAAGACCAAAAAATCAATAGCTTTAGCTTGGTTACTGGTTTAAGAGGAAAAGATTTTTAATTAAAAAAGATACACTAAAATGGCTGAATTAAATACCGACGGTGGTGGCGACAAAGGTGGTAAAGTAAGAAGTAAAAAGCAAAATGCTAAGGTAGATTTAACTGCAATGGTGGATTTGGCTTTCTTATTAATCACGTTCTTTATGCTTACCACAACGTTGTCAAAACCACAATCGATGAGTTTGGGGTTGCCAGATAAAGACGAGGATCCTACAAAAAATAAAGACGTTAAAGTGGATGAAAATCGTACGATGACTATTTTATTAGGTGATAACGACAAGTTAGTTCGTTACGTTGGTTTATTAGCAACACCTGTAGCAGGTGGAACGCCGAAAGACTTCGTATATGGTAAAGACGGTATCCGAAAAGAACTTATCGATAGAAAAAAGAAAGTACTTGAATATACTGGAAGTAAAGAAAAAGGAATAATAGTAATCATTAAGCCAAGTAAGAAATCAAATTACAGAAACTTAATTGATATATTAGATGAAATGGCGATTGTAGATGTACCTACTTATGCAATTGTTAATGATTTTACGCCTGAAGAAACAAAATTGTTAGAAGGAAAATAAGAGCAATCTTAGTACCCAATAACCTAATAATTAAGAAAAGATGAAATTAGATTTAATAAAAGACCAATGGCTTGAAATTGTTTTCGAAGGACGAAATAAAGTTTATGGTGCCTATGAATTAAGAAAAACAAATCAAAAAACTACTGTAAGAGCACTTATAATAGGTTCGTTTTTGTTTGGTTTTGCAATTGCATTACCTTTACTTATCAATATGATACCAGATTCTCAAGACGACACAAGCTTAGATACTAAAATTACTACGGTAAAATTACCACCTAAGGAAAAACCGAAAGAAAATATACCACCGCCTCCACCACCACCTCCAAAAGTGGATCAGGTGAAGTTTGTGAAACCGGTTGTTGCTAAGGCGGAAGAAGTAGTAGAAGAGCCACCAAAAATTGTTGAAATTAAAGACAAGAAAATTGGTGATGAAACTATTAAAGGAGATCCAGATGCTGAATTAACAGTGGAGCCTGTTGGAAATGGCCCAGCTGATGTAGTAGATGACAACAATATCTATAACACTGCGGGTATCGAAGTAAAACCAGATTTTCCTGGAGGTATGGCTAAATTCTACAAGTATATAGG
>CANKZE010000045.1 GCA_947488545.1 Bacteroidota bacterium | reverse complement strand
GGGGTAGCTTTAGGAATTGTTATCAGTATTATTTTTGTTTTAAAAGGCAATTTAAAAAGGTCTTATAGCTTTAGAAAAGAGGAATATTTAGATGGAGATATAATACATATCCATTTAGCACAAGAAGTTTCTTTTTTAAATAAAGCTGCAATTAAAACTACATTAAATGATATTCCTGAAAATTCTAAAGTTATTATAGATGCTACAGAATCTATTTATATTGCTCACGATATTTTAGATTTAATTCGAGAATTTAAGGCTACTAGAGCAATTGATGCAAACATAAAGGTAAAATTAAAGGGTTTTAAAAAATCTTATAATTTAGAAAATACAATTGAAACGCCTAATAATGTTACAATTGAAAATCATTACGATTTTGTTAAAAGAAAAATGGTTAAGAAAGAAATCATTAATTAATTTAATCAAAACATTGATTAGTATTTAAAAATTTTACATTAAAATTTAAACTTAATAAAACACATAAAGAAATGAGTGATTTTTATAAAAAAATATTAGATAATAATAAAATTTGGGTTGAAAAGGCATTAGAAAATGATCCTAATTATTTTAAAGACTTAGCTAAAGGTCAAACACCACCGCTATTATGGATTGGTTGTTCTGACAGTCGTGTTCCCGCAAATGAAATTATTGGTGCTAAGCCAGGTGAAGTTTTTGTTCACCGAAATATTGCAAATATGGTAGTCCATTCCGATATGAACATGCTTAGTGTATTGGATTATGCTGTTAATGTTTTGAAAGTTAAACACGTAATTGTTTGTGGACATTATGGTTGTGGAGGTGTAAAAGCGGCTATGGGTAACGATTCTATTGGGATTATTGATAACTGGATCCGTCATATTAAAGATGTTTACCGTTTGCATCAAGATTATTTAGATTCAATTGAAGATGAAAACGAACGCTTTAATACTTTTGTAGAATTAAATGTAAAAGAACAAGTTTTTGATTTAGCTAAAACTTCTATCGTACAATCGGCTTGGAAAAATGGTCAGGATTTAACTCTACATGGTTGGACATACGGTTTGAATTCTGGTTTTGTAACCGATTTAAAAGTAAACTTTAGTTCGGATAAAGATTTAGATGATGTTTACCAATTAAAATTTTAAATAAAAAACCACTTTCGAGTGGTTTTTTTATTCCTCTTCCAAGTTTTCATTAAATGCGGAAGGCAATAATTTAGGAATAAATTTAATTAATATTGGAAGTAATAACGAACCACCTGGCAATAGGAAAATAGTAAGTGAAGGAATTGTTTTGCAAATATCTAGCAATTGTTTTTTTATCTTTTTCTTTTCGTTTTCATCTAAATCTCTTCGCGTGGATTTAGCAAGTAATAACATCAATTCTTTACTTTCAGATATTTCTTTAGACAATCGATTTTTATTTCTACTAATCAAAACTTCCACGTTTTGTGTAGTATGATCAAAGAAATGCTTTACAGGATTAGAATATTTAAAATAAGGTATTTCCGATTTGTATTTTGTAATGAATTCGTTTGTATCGTGAATGCTTTCATCGACAAATTGATCAGAAACCGACATAATTTCAGCTAAATGATGAAGGAAAAAAGCTTCGTTCTTTTCTATTTTTTCATCACTCCATAAGGCCATACCAGCCAAATCAATTAGATAATACTTTTCTATTTCTAAAGTAAAAGAGTCTAATTTTAATTCTTCGAGGTTTTGAATACTGATATTTGAAAACTTACTATAACGAACAGATGCTTCTAATAACTTTATCAGCAAATCGTCATAATTTGTTTTATTGGATTTAATTTTTAAAGCTAATGAAACAATACTAATGATCGTTTCTTCAATTTTTTTTATATATTTTTCAGGAATAGAACTATGAGTTAAATAAAAATTGAATGCAAGAACATCAATAAAAAGCAATGCATTTGTTAATACATGAGAAAACTGTTTATTGATAATGTCAATATTTGTCTGAATTCTGTCATCAATTATATTTTCTAAATCAATGGATTTGGAATTATTAGGTAGAATTTTCTTTAATAAATTAAAACCCTGTGGGTGCATTTCATTATAAAAAGTAACAGTTTTTACAATAAAATCTTCAGGATTTGAATCGTTAGTATTTATTTTATAAACTTCAAATAAGGAATTTAATAAAGCTACTTTTGAAATTTCATCTTCAGTCCATTTAGACGTGTCTATTTTATTTTCTGTATCTAACGAAACAATGTACCCGTAAATAAATCCAGTATTTCTTGTATTTGAATAAAAGCGATCAGCGCTTTCAATAACAGGGTTCGTTATCGATTTTTGATCGGAGAAAAATTTATCAATCCAGCCTGGAGCAGATGCGTTTATCATTTTTTAATTTATATCAACAAATTTATATATTTTATGATATCAAAAATGATTTATACAGTAAATTAATTTTTATTTTATAATTGCTGAACATGCTACTCTAGCACCTGAATTTCCCGCTGGTTGTGAAACGTAATCGTCAGGACCTTGATGAACTATTAAACTTTTTCCAACGATGTCTTTTGTTTTATCGTCACACCCAATACACCATTCAGAAGTAGTGAATGAAATGCTGCCATTACCAAATTCATCTGTAGTAAAATTGCCAATATCGCCTTTGTGCGCTTCTCCATCTTCTAATTTTCCATGTTTTTTGAATGTAGGATTCCAATGTCCGCCTGCTGAACTTCCATCTGCTGCACTACAATCGGATTTTTCATGAATATGTATTGCGTGAATTCCGGGTTTTAAATCTGTGAAATTAGCAGTAAAAGTAACTTGATTATTTTTTTCTGTAAAAAAGCCTGTTCCTTGAACATTACTGCTGCTTTTCGGCTCAAATGTTACATTCAGTTTTGAGGCAACTCCATTTGAAGAATTCGTTTTACAGCCTATAATTACTGCAATTATGATAACGATAGAAACGATTATTTTTTTCATGAGATGCTATTTATTTTTTATAAAATTAATCATTATTAATTAGAAAAAGACTCCTATTTCTTAATTTTATATTAAAAATTTAAACTAAAAAAAATCACTTTGTAAACAAATACAAAGTGACCTTTCCACCAAAACCAACATTTTTAGTGTTTATTTTTTAAAAACAATATTCGTTTTTGTCAACTAATTTTGAAGTGATTTCTTCTCTTAAAGCTACTATATTTGGCATATTAGTATATTTTGTAAATCTTCGTAATCCCATTAACATCATTCGTTGTTCATCACCTTCAGCAAAAGAAATTATACTTTCTTTACCTCTTAAGTTAATTATATCAACAGCTTTATATAGGTAAAGTTTTGCCATTGCAATTTGTTCTTGAACTTTATCTTCACCATTATTTTTAGCAATTTTTTCAGTTCTAAGAATAGTACTTTCTGCCATGTAAATTTCTATTAGCATGTCGGCAGCAGCCATTAATAATTGTTGATGTCCTTCTAAATCTGGTCCATATTTTTGTACGGCACCACCAGCAACCATTAAAAAGGCCTTTTTTATTTTTCCGATCATTTCTTTTTCTTCAGCAAAAAGTTCTGAATAATCAGGGACGTCAAACGATGGGATACCCATTAATTCTTCCTGAACTTGAGAAGCTGGCCCCAATAAATCAACGTGTCCTTTCATTGCTTTTTTAATTAGCATTCCAACTGAAAGCATACGGTTAATTTCATTTGTACCTTCATAAATTCGAGCAATTCTAGCATCACGCCAAGCACTTTCCATTGGAGTATCTTCTGAAAACCCCATTCCTCCAAAAATTTGGATACCTTCATCAGCACAATTTTGAACGTCTTCTGAAACAGCAACTTTCAAAATAGAACATTCAATAGCATATTCTTCAACGCCTTTTAATTCTGCTTCTTGATGTGATGCTCCTTCATTTTCTCTTGCAATTATTCTATCTTCAATGTCTTTTGCTGCTCTGTAGGTGGCACTTTCACCAGCGTAACAAGAAGTTGCCATTTCAGCAATTTTTTGTCTTACAGCGCCAAACTGAGAAATTGAAGTATTGAATTGCACTCTTTCAACAGCATATTTTATAGCTCCTGTAGTTACTCTTCGTTGAGCGTCTAAGCAAGCTGCGGCTAATTTTATTCTACCAACATTCAAAGCATTCATGGCAATTTTAAAACCATTTCCTCTTTCTGACAACATATTTCCAACAGGGACTTTAGTTTCATTAAAGAAAACTTGTCGAGTGGAAGAAGCACGAATTCCTAACTTATGTTCTTCTTCTCCCATTGAAATACTATTACTAGGATCGTTTTCAACGATGAAACCAGTAATGTTTTTATCATCTTCAATACGAGCAAAAACTATAAATAAAGAACAAAATCCAGCGTTTGAAATCCACATTTTTTGTCCTGTAATTTTGTAATGCGATCCATCTTCAGACAAAACTGCTTTTGTTTTCCCAGAATTAGCATCCGATCCAGCGCCAGGTTCTGTTAAACAATAAGCGCCAAACCATTCGCCAGAAGCGAGTTTTGGAACGTATTTTTGCTTTTGCTCTTCAGTTCCATAAAGCGTAATTGGCATGGTTCCAATTCCGGTATGCGCTCCAAAAGCAGTAGAAAACGAACCTGTAGCTCCCGAAATATAATCGCAAACGAGAACGGTATTTACAAATCCCATTCCCATTCCGCCATAAGCCTCAGGTACAGCCACGCTAAGAAATCCAAGATCTCCAGCTTTTTTCATCGTTTCCTCAGTCAAGGCGAAATCTTTGTTTTCGAACCTATTTTTGTGAGGCCAAATCTCTTTGTCTACAAATTCTCTTACTGAATCACGCATCATTATTTGCTCCTCATTGAAGTCTTCGGGCGTGAAGATATCTTCACATTTTGTCTCTTTTACTAGGAATTGACCTCCTCGAGTTTTAATATCCATTATTTTGAATTTTAAATTATAAATTTTAAATTATTTTAGACTGGCTTCCTGAGAAGTTTTTATTATTTTGGTAATGATGTTCAGAATATGTTCAATTTCAATTAAATAATTCGACATCAAAATTGAAGTTAGGTTTGATTTGTCTAATAAACGCAACCAATATTTAGTTTCTCTTGCTTCTTTTGATGCAATTGACATTTTATGAATGAAATCTTTTTGGATTGTGCGGCAATTGCTTCTTCTACATTTGCTCCAATACTTGTTGCTGATCTTAATATTTGTTTAGAGATTATGAATTCATTTCCTTTTTTAAGTTCAATGAAAAGACCTACTATTGATAATGCAAAATCAAATGTTTTCGTAGCTATGATATTTTCCTTCATTTAATTTAAAATTTAAAATTCCTCATTTAAAATAATTTACAGTAACTCAAAAACCCCCGCACTTCCCTGACCAGTTCCCACACACATACTCACTATCCCGTATTTACTTCCTCGTAATTTCATTTCGTCAAACAATTGAACCGATAATTTTGCACCCGTACAACCAAGTGGATGCCCCAATGCAATTGCACCTCCATTAACATTTACGATTTCTGGATTTAAATCCAATTCCCGAATTACAGCTAACGATTGTGAGGCAAAAGCTTCATTCAATTCGATTAAATCAATATCTTTTAATTGCAATCCTGCTTGTTTTAATGCTTTTGGAATGGCTTTTACTGGCCCAATTCCCATAATTCTTGGCTCTACACCAGCGGAAGCAAAATTGACTAATCTTGCAATAGGAGTGAGGTTAAGCTCTTTAACCATTTCTTCACTCATTATTAATACAAATGCCGCTCCGTCACTCATTTGGGAAGAATTTCCAGCAGTTACACTTCCGTCAGCTGCAAAAACTGCTCGTAATCCTGCCAATGCTTCTACTGAAGTTCCTGCTCGTGGTCCTTCATCTTTATTAACAACATAGGATTTTGTTTCTTTTTTACCATTTTCATTGATGAAGGTTTGTTCAATAGTAATTGGTACAATCTGTTTGTCAAATTTACCTTCCGATTGTGCTTTCAAAGCTTTAATATGTGAATTAAAAGCAAATTCATCTTGGTCTATTCTTGAAATATTATATTGTTGGGCAACCGCTTCTGCAGTTAATCCCATTCCCCAATAGTAATCTTCATTTCCAGCTTTTGCCGCAGCATAATCTGGCGTCGGTTTATAACCTCCCATTGGAATAAAACTCATACTTTCTGCACCTCCAGCAATTATACAATCGGCCATACCTGATTGGATTTTAGCAGTTGCCATTCCAATAGTTTCTAATCCCGACGCACAATATCTATTGATAGTTACTCCAGGAACATCCTCGATTTTTAATCCCATTAAGGAAATTAATCGTCCCATATTCAAACCTTGTTCTGCTTCTGGCATGGCATTTCCAACCATTACGTCGTCGATGCGTTTTTTGTCGAAATCGGGCAATTCATTCATCATAAATTGGATGGTTTCCGCTGCCAATTCATCAGGGCGCTTGAATCTAAATAGGCCTTTTGGTGCTTTACCAACGGCAGTTCTGTATGCTTTTACGATATAGGCTGTTTTCATATCTGTTATTTTGAATTTTGAATTTTTAATTTTAAATGAAGCACATTCATAATTTATAATTCATAATTTATAATTTAAAATTAATTGCGAAGCGGTTTCCCCTTAGTTAACATAAACTGAATTCTCTCCAAAGTTTTTCTCTCTGTACACAAACTCAAAAAAGCTTCTCTTTCTATGTCTAATAAATATTGTTCTGATACCAATGTAGGTTCTGATAAATCTCCTCCCGCCATAACATAAGCCAGTTTATTTGCGATTTTCTTGTCATGTTCTGAAATGTATTTTCCAGCTTCCATTTGATCGGTTCCAACTAAGAACATTCCCAAGGCTTGTTTTCCTAAAACTTTCACATCGTTTCGGCGAATAGGTTGGGTGTATCCAGCTTCTGCCATTAATAATGCATGTTTTTTTGCTTCAGCAATTTGACGGTCTTTATTGACTACAACAACGTCTTTTCCATGTTGTAAAATACCCAAATCGAACGCTTCATAGGCAGAAGTAGAAACTTTTGCCATAGCAACAGTCAAGAAATATTCTTGTAATACATTCAATTCAACGTCATTTTTTCGGAATAAATCAGAAGCTCGTAGGGTCATTTCCTTCGAACCTCCACCACCCGGAATTACGCCAACTCCAAATTCTACTAATCCAATATACGATTCTGCGGCAGCAACTACTTTATCAGCGTGCATGCTCATTTCGCAACCTCCTCCCAAAGTCATTCCGTGAGGTGCTACTATTACTGGAATTCCAGAATATCGAACGCGCATCATTGTGTCTTGGAACATTTTAATCGCCATATTCAATTCGCCATATTCTTGTTCTACAGCCATCATAAATATCATTCCAATATTTGCTCCCACAGTGAAATTGGCTGCTTGATTTCCAATAACCAATCCTTGATATTCTTTTTCTGATAAATCAATTGCTTTGTTAATCGCTTGTAAAACGTCACCACCAATAGTGTTCATTTTCGATTGGAATTCTAAATTCAAAATTCCATCTCCTAAATCTTGTATAATCGCTCCGCTATTACTCCATACTTTTTTGCTTTCGCGAATATTGTTTAGGATAATAAAGGCATCCTGACCTAGAACTTTCGTTTGCGTTTTATTTGGAATAGAATAATAATAGGTTGCACCTTCTTTTACGGAATAAAAACTCGAATTTCCAGAAGCCAACATATCATTTACCCAATAATTAGGTTCTAAGCCTTCTGCTTTCATGATTTCAATTCCTTTTTCAACACCAATGGCATCCCAAATTTCGAACGGACCATTTTCCCAACCAAAACCAGCTTTCATCGCATCGTCAATTTTGTACAATTCATCTGCTATTTCTGGAATTCTATTAGAAACATAGGCAAACATTGAAGCAAAACTCTTTCTGTAAAATTCTCCTGCTTTGTCTTTTCCGGTTACCAATATTTTGAAACGATCAATTGGTTTTGCTATCGTTTTTGTTAATTCTAATGTTGCAAATGACGCTTTTTTTGCAGCTCTATATTCTAATGTATTTAAATCTAATGATAAAATATCTCGACCTTCTTTTTTATAAAAACCTTGACCAGTTTTGCTACCAAGCCAGTTGTTTTCCATCATTTTTTTAATGAAATCTGGTAATTGAAACAAATCGTGTTTTTCGTCATTTGGACAGTTTTCATAAATTCCGTTGGCCACATGAACTAAAGTATCCAATCCAACCACATCAACCGTTCTGAAAGTCGCCGATTTTGGTCTTCCAATAACTGGACCTGTTAATTTATCAACTTCTTCAATTGTTAATCCTAGTTCTTTAACCAAGTGAAATAAACTCTGAATTCCAAAAATACCAATTCGATTACCAATAAATGCTGGAGTATCTTTGGCAACAACCGAAGTTTTTCCTAAAAATTTCTCTCCGTAAATTGTAAGGAAATCAATTATTTCAGAAGATGTTTGTGGACCTGGAATAATCTCAAATAACTTTAAATATCGTGCTGGATTAAAAAAGTGGGTTCCACAGAAGTGTTTCTGAAAATCTTCACTTCTTCCTTCACTCATAAAATGAATAGGAATTCCTGAAGTATTTGATGTTACTAAAGTTCCTGGTTTGCGGAATTTTTCTATTTGTTCGAATACTAATTTTTTGATATCCAAACGCTCAACAACCACTTCAATAATCCAATCTACATTGGCAATTTTAGCCAAATCATCGGTAGTATTTCCTGTAGTAATACGACTAGCAAATTTTTGATTGTATATAGGAGAAGGTTTCGATTTTAATGAATTGGCTAAATGCTCATTAACCAACCTATTTCTAACGATTTTACTTTCTAATGTCAGTCCCTTTTTTTCTTCGTCGCTTGTCAGTTGGTTCGGGATAATATCTAATAGTAAAACTTCAACTCCGATATTGGCAAAATGACATGCAATTCCCGATCCCATTATTCCGGAACCTATAACTGCAACTTTTTATATGGTACGTTTCATCTATTTATTTTTTTTGGTCAGTTGTATTTTCTGAATTACTAAATATCTTTTTTTCTAGAATTAATTCATTGATAATGTCTGTTACTTCTGTAAAGTGTTTTAATTTTTCTTCAGAAACATGTTTTTTAACGGTTTCATTAAATTTCAAAACAGTATTTCTAGACAATTCTCTTTTTTCTCTACCAAAATCGGTTAAGTAAATTAGAACACCGCGACCATCATCTGGATTTTTCTTTTTTATAATTAACCCTTTGTCCTCCATCGATTTTAGTGTTCTGGTTAAGCTTGTTGCTTCCATTCCCATTTTTGGTCCTAATGAAGTTGAAGGAGTGCCTTTGTCTTTATCCATACTTAACAATGCAAAACCTGTTGCCATTGAAGCCCCAAAGTTTTGCGCCTCGTCATTATACATTCTTGAAACCGCTTGCCACGTTGCTCGAAGTATATAATCTATCGTTTTTTCTTTCATTCATTTTGATTTATTTTCAAATGTAATAAAAAATAGTATGCGCGCATAGTATTTTTTATTTATTTTATGTTAAAAAAAAACTCCTCAATTATTTGAGGAGTTTTTCTTAGCCATAGATTTTAGTAAATAGGTCTTTGTACTTTTCGAGAATCACTTTTCTCTTTAGTTTTAGAGTAGGAGTAACGTGGCCTCCATCAATGGTCCAAAGATCGGGCGTGAGTTCAAATCGCTTGACTCTTTCCCAATTACCAAATTTTTCATTGATAGTATTTACTTCTTCTTGAATTCGCTCAATTACTTTTGGATTATTTGCAATAGCTTCATAGGAAGCGTCAGGAGTGACATTATGTAATTTTTGCCATTCCTTTATATATTCAAAATGGGGCTGGATAAAAGCTGCCGGCATTTTTTGACCGTCACCAATCACCATTATTTGTTCTATAAATCGAGATTGCTTGAATGCATTTTCAAGTAATTGTGGTGAAATGTATTTTCCTCCTGAAGTTTTAAACATTTCTTTTTTACGATCGGTGATTTTTAAAAACCCTTCAGAATCAATTTCTCCGATGTCGCCAGTATGAAAATATCCATCTTTCAATACTTCATTTGTTTGTTCTACATCTTTATAATAACCCAACATTACATTTGGCCCTTTGCAAAGAATTTCTCCATCTTCAGCAATTTTTATTTCCACTTTATCAACTACTTTTCCAACGGTTCCTACCTTATAGCCACGATTTCTCATATCGTTAATAGAAATTAATGGAGAAGTTTCTGTTAAGCCGTAGCCTTCCATGATTGTAATATTTGCTGCAGCAAAAATTCTTGCCAATCTTGGTTGTAATGCAGCGCTTCCACATGCAATCATTTCTAAATTGCCTCCAACGCCTTCTTTCCACTTGCTAAAAACTAATTTACGCGCTATTTTTAATTGGAATTCATACCACCAACCATTTTCATTATAAGGTTTAAATTTGAATCCTAAATTTAAAGCCCAAAAGAAAATCATTTTTTTAAGACCTTTCAATTCCAATCCTTTGGCGTAAATTTTATCATATACTTTTTCCAAAACTCTTGGCACACCGGTCATTAAATTAGGTTTTACCTCTTTTAGATTGTCACCAATTTTATCAATTGATTCCCCGAAATAAATGGAAACACCATAATACTGACATAAATAAAGGTAAAATCGTTCTAGAATATGGCACACCGGTAAATAACTCATCGTACGACTATTTCCTGGTGAAAGCGGAATTCTAGCAGCTCCAGCAAATACATTCGAAACAATATTATCGTGAGAAAGCATAACCCCTTTTGGTTTTCCGGTAGTTCCTGAAGTGTAAATTATGGTTGCTAAATCATTTGGTTGAACCAACTTCTTTCTTGCTTCCACTTCGTCTTGATTGTCAAGGCCTTCGCCAATGGTAAGAAGTTCGGTCCAATTTTTACATCCTTCGATAGTATCAAATGAGTAAACTTCTTTCAGTTTAGGAACGTTAGCTTTTATAAGATTGACTTTACGTAATATTTCGGCATCGGAAACAAAACAATAAACCGATTCCGAATGATTAAGAATATATTCGTATTCCGATTCAGAAATGGTAGGATAAATAGGTACGTTTTGAGCACCTGTTTGTAAAACTCCAATATCAACAATATTCCATTCGGTTCTATTATTGGTAGAAATTACAGCAATTTTATCGTCTTTCTGAACGCCAATTTTCAGTAAAGCACGTGAAATCGCATTGGATTTATTGATGTATTCTTCTGTAGAAGTTTTTATCCAATTCCCATCATATTTCGTTACTAATGCATCCGAAATGGAATTGTATTTTTCTAATTGATAATAAGGAAACTCGAATAACCGCGTTACATTTGTCATTTATAAAGTATATTTTTTTAAACCTAGCCAAATTAATCAAAAATTTACAATTTCAATAATTTATTAATATATTTAATAAAAATTAACAAAATTAAACCATTTAGTTTTTAATTTTACAACATGAAAAAACGGCTAAAAATTATTGGAATTTTACTATTGGTAGTGGCGCTTCTATTCGGAGGTAAATATGTGTACGATATGAATATCAATCATAATTTTGAAACAATTTCTGACGGTAAAGTTTATAAATCGGGGGTTATTCCTCCCGATGAGTTAGAATCCTATGTTAAAAAATATAAAATTAAGTCGATTGTCGATTTGCGATTCCCTGGAACCGGCGACGATGTAAATAATCCTGAAGATGCTGCTGAATTAGAAGCTGAGAAAAGTGCTGTTGCAAAAATAAAAGGATTAAATTATTTTAATGACGGTTCCGATCAAGTTCCAACTAAAGAAAATTTAGTTTTATTTTATAAAATAATGGACAATCCAGCTAATTATCCAGTATTAGTTCACTGTTACCATGGAGTAGGGCGTGCCGAATTGTATTCTGCGGTTTACCGAATAGAATATGAAAACTGGGACAAAGACGAAGCCAGAACCAGCACCCGCTTTTTAACCAAATGGAGTTCATTTGATTTAGGAAAACCAAAAGGCGATTTCTTACACAACTATATTAGAAGAAAAGATTCTTTGAGGTAATACTAAATCGAGGTTTGCGCGAGGGATAGCAGCGGAAATCCTTTGTGGAACAAAGTGCAACAAAGATTGCAGCGAATAGCCCGACCGAGTTTAACGGGAGATTACTTTTTTCCTCGAAATGATCTAAACGAGGGCGCGCCCAAATAAAAAAAGGTACTACTTTACTTAGTTTCTATCCATTTTCTCGCATTTACAAATGCTTCGTGCCATGGGGAAACTTCGTCGTTTCTGTTTTTTGGATAATTCGCCCAATTCCATTGGAAAGTCGAGCGTTCAATGTGCGGCATCATCACTAAATGTCGTCCCGTTGTATCGCAAAGCATTGCCGTGTTATAATCGGAACCATTTGGGTTTGCAGGGTAATCGGCGTAAGCGTATTTAGAAACAATGTTGTAATTTTCTTCGGGTAAAGGTAAGTTAAATTTTCCTTCGCCATGAGAAATCCAAACTCCCAAAGTAGCTCCCGCAAGTGTAGATAACATCACTGAATTGTTGTCTTGAATGGTTACCGAAGTAAAACCACTTTCGTGTTTTCTGGAAGTGTTGTACTTCATTTTTCCATGTACTTCATGCTCCGGATTAATGACTTCCAACTCCATAAACAACTGGCATCCGTTGCAAATTCCCACCGATAAAGTGTCTTCTCTTTTGAAGAAATTGGCTAAGGCCGTTTTTGCTTTTTCATTGTATAAAAATGCTCCAGCCCAACCTTTTGCCGATCCTAAAACATCAGAATTTGAAAATCCACCTACAGCGCCAATAAACTGAACGTCTTCTAGATTTTCTCTTCCCGAAATTAAATCGGTCATGTGAATGTCTTTTACATCAAAACCAGCTAGGTACATCGCGTTGGCCATTTCTCGCTCGGAATTACTTCCTTTTTCACGAATAATAGCGGCTTTCGGACGTGATTTTGAGGCGTCGATTACGGGTTTTTTTCCTGTAAAATGTGTTGGGAAAGTGAAATTTAATGGTTGGTTTTTATAATTTTCGAAACGCGCTTTTGCCATTCCGTTTTTTGATTGTTTTTGATCCAATAGGTAAGAAGTTGAATACCAAATGTCTCGGTATTTTGGTATATCAAATGATAATGGACCAAATTTTAAAGTAGGTTCATTAGTTACTTTACCTATTTTATGAAAAGGAATGTTATTGGAATTTAATTTGCTTTCCAATTCATCATCATTTTTTGCTTGGAATACAATTCCGATATTTTCAGCAAATAGAATTTTTATTAAATCTTTTTCTTCAAAAGAGGTCGAATCTATTGTTGCTCCTAAATTAGTATTAGCAAAACACATTTCTAACAAAGTAGTAATCAATCCACCGCTTCCAATGTCATGTCCAGCAATAATTTGATTGTTTACTATGGCATCTTGAATAACATTGAATGCTTTTTTGAAAAAATCGGCATCTTTAATGGTTGGTACTTCTGTTCCAACGGTATTTAAAATTTGTGCAAATGAAGTTCCACCCAATTTAAAATCGTCTTGCGACAAATTGATATAATAAATAGAACCACTCCCGAGACTTCGGGACAATACTGGTTCTACTACTTTTTTAATATCGGTGCAATTTCCTCCTGCTGAAATTATTACTGTACCTGGAGCAATAACTTCTTCATTTGGGTATTTTTGTTTCATCGAAAGGGAATCTTTCCCTGTTGGAATATTAATTCCTAATTCGATAGCAAAATCAGAACAACTTTGAACGGCAGCATATAAACGCGCGTCTTCGCCTTCGTTTTTACAAGCCCACATCCAATTGGCAGATAAAGAAATTCCTTTGATTCCGTCTTTAATTGGAGCCCAAATAATGTTTGACAACGCCTCGGCAATTGCGGTTCTAGTTCCTGCAATCGGATCAATTAATGACGCAATAGGAGCGTGCCCAATTGAGGTTGCAATCCCTTCTTTCCCAAGGTAATCCAAAGCCATAACGCCGCAGTTATTTAGTGGCAATTGTATTGGTCCTGTACATTGTTGTTTGGCGACTTTTCCTCCCACACAACGGTCTACTTTATTGGTCAACCAATCTTTACAAGCTACGGCTTCCAATTGTAAAACTTGCTCTAAATAGGTTGCTATTTTTTCTTGCGAATAGTTTAAATCGGTGTAATTTATAGTAATCGTTTTATCGGTCATGATTGTTTTAGGTGAACTTCCAAAAAAATCTTCTAAGGCAAAATCCATTGGTTTTTTTCCAGTAGTTTTTGATTCAAATGTAAAACGATGATTGTCGGTAACATCACCAACTTGGTACATTGGAGAACGCTCTCTGTCGGCAATTTTTTGAAGTAATTCAATGTCATTTTGACCAATTACCAATCCCATTCTTTCTTGAGATTCGTTTCCAATGATTTCTTTTGCAGAAAGCGTTGGATCTCCAACAGGCAATTTATCTAAATCGATTAATCCACCCGTTTCTTCAATTAATTCTGAAAGGCAATTCAAGTGTCCTCCAGCACCGTGGTCATGGATAGAAACGATAGGATTGTGATCGCTTTCTACTAATCCTCGGATCGCATTTGCAGCTCTTTTTTGCATTTCTGGGTTGGAACGTTGAATGGCGTTCAATTCAATTCCAGAACTAAATTCGCCTGTATCTGCTGATGAAACTGCCGCACCACCCATTCCAATTCGGTAATTATCACCTCCTAAAATGACGATTTTATCGCCTGCTTTTGGTTTTTGCTTGATGGCTTGGTCTAATTTTCCGTAACCAATTCCACCCGCTTGCATAATCACTTTGTCGTAACCTAATTTGCGATTGTTTTCTTCGTGTTCGAAGGTTAAAATCGAACCAGTAATTAAGGGTTGACCAAATTTATTTCCAAAATCGGAAGCTCCATTAGATGCTTTTATCAAAATATCCATTGGCGTTTGATACAGCCATTTTCTTTCTGGCATTCCGTTTTCCCAGGGTTTCAATTCCGATAATCTAGAATAAGAAGTCATGTAAACCGCGGTTCCAGCAAGTGGAATTGAACCTTGACCACCGGCTAATCTGTCACGAATTTCTCCACCCGAACCTGTTGCAGCTCCGTTAAAAGGTTCAACTGTTGTTGGGAAATTATGTGTTTCTGCTTTTAGTGAAAGAACAGAATCAAAATCTTTAGTTTCATAGAAATCTGCTTTTTCAGGACTTTTAGGTGCAAATTGTTGCACTTTTGGTCCTTTTATAAAAGCAACATTATCTTTATAAGCGGAAACAATATCGTTCGGAT